>CAYPGU010000071.1:0-9226 GCA_964409995.1 uncultured Legionellaceae bacterium
GCGGAGACATAATGAAAGTAATTTTATTAGACAGAATTCATAAATTAGTTAACCTAGGTGATACCGTAAAAGTTAAACCTGGTTATGGAAGTAATTACTTAATACCACAAGGCAAGGCTGTTCCTGCGACGAAAGCAAATATAACTATTTTCGAAGCACATCGCGCTGAGTTGGAAAAAGAAGTTGCTGCAAAAACTGCTGATGCTCAGCAACGTGCTGCAGTGCTCAATCAATTGCAAATCACTATACCTATGTTGGTCGGTGATGAAGGCAAATTGTATGGATCAGTTGGTGCTGCAGAATTAGTTGATGCTATTGCTGCTGCCGGCGCTGAAGCACACAAAAATGAAGTGCAATTACCAAATGGCCCAATTCGTGAAATTGGCGAATTTGAAGTAGAATTACATTTGCATCATGGTGACGTGATTGCAAAGGTTAAAGTATCGGTAGTTGCTGCCTAGTCCTAACGTAACGATATTTGAGTGCCCTACGGTTTGCTGTACGGGTGACGCGGAGGCGGATCCCTTACCATATGAAGCCCTGTGAATATGGTAAGGTGCCGCAGCGGCAGGACCCGTACGCACGAGTAGGCATTAAAATTGCTGAAGTCAAGGATATCGAATGACGCAATCAATTGAGTCCATCAAACCATCACTAAAAATCCCCCCCCATTCAATTGAGGCAGAGCAGGCAGTGTTAGGCGGCTTAATGCTGGATAACAATGCTTGGGAAACTATTGCTGGCATTTTAACGGAAAAAGATTTTTATCGTTCTGATCATCGAACAATTTATCGAGCAATTGCGACCCTAGCATTACAAGATAAGCCAATTGATTTAATTACCATTTCTGAACGCTTGGAAGCACATCAAGAATTAAACGATGTTGGTGGCTTAAGCTATTTAGGCGATATTGCTAAAAATACTCCGAGCTCAGCCAATATTGCTGCATACGCAGACATCGTGCGTGAACGATCCTTGTTACGCAGACTAATTGAAGTAGGCGGCGAAATTTCGGCGGATGGTTTTGAACCAAAGGGTCGAGTTGCAACCGAATTAGTCGATGAAGCAGAACGTAAGGTTTTTGCAATTGCTGAGCGCGATGGTTCTAAGAATAGTAATTCTGGTCCGCAAGGTATCGCAGATGTATTAAGTAAAACTGTCGAACGAATAGAAAAATTATTTGAATCAGATTCACCAATTACAGGTATTTCGAGCGGTTTTAGCGATGTAGATAAGCTTACCTCTGGTTTGCAACAATCGGATTTAGTTATTGTCGCTGGTCGTCCTTCGATGGGTAAAACTACCTTTGCGATGAATATTGCTGAATATGTGGGCATGATGAACCATAAGCCAGTATTAATTTTTAGTATGGAAATGCCAGCTGAACAATTAGCGATGCGTATGTTGTCTTCGCTCGGCCGCATTGAAATGCAACGTATTCGTAGCGGGCAATTAGACGATGGCGATTGGCCGCGCTTATCTTCGGCAATTGCTATGATGTCGGAAAAGAAGATATTCATTGATGATACGGGTGCGCTTAGTCCGGGTGATGTGCGTGCTCGAGCACGCCGCCTGGTGCGAGAACAAGGCGATTTGGGCCTGATTGTAATCGACTATTTACAGTTAATGAAAGTCCCGGGTAATAGTGAACATCGTGCTGCAGAAATTTCTGAAATATCGCGCTCCTTAAAATCTTTAGCGCGTGAATTAAATATCCCAATTATTGCTTTATCACAGCTAAATCGTAGTTTGGAACAGCGTACGGATCGTAGGCCGATGATGTCAGACTTGAGGGAATCTGGAGCTTTGGAACAGGACGCTGACTTAATTATATTTATTTATCGTGATGAAGTTTATAACAAAGATACGCCAGCGAAAGGAACAGCAGAAATTATCGTAGCAAAACAACGTAACGGTCCAATTGGAACTGTGCGTTTAACTTTCCTTGGACATTACTCAAGATTTGAAAACTTTACTAATCGACAAATGGCTGAATCTGGGATGACAGAATCAAGTTTTGAAGCGGCAGAGTAATATGGAACCAATACCTTTTAATCACCCAGCCTGGATTGAAATTGACTTGGGACAATTGCGGCGCAATATTTTGGCGATTAAACAATACGTGGGACCACAAACCAAGTTTTGCTTTCCGGTCAAATCTAATGCCTATGGACATGGTTTGATTGCTGTCGCACAAGCAGTACAAGATCTGGTTGATTATTTTGGTGTTTCTTGTCTGCAAGAAGGCATCTTATTACGCCAAGCAAAGATTACTAAACCGATTCTGGTCTTAGGTGCTATTCATATTGAACAAATTCCAGAATTAATCCAGTATGATTTAGAGGTAACAATTTCTTCGCATTATAAAGCCAAATTAGTCGCGGAAGAATGTCATAAATTAAATAAACAAGTAAAAATCCATTTAGAAATTGATACCGGGATGAATCGTACTGGCGTACGAGTTGAAACTGCGCCGAAGGTTTTAGATTTTATTCGCAATCATGCGTGTTTTATACTCAAAGGAGTGTATTCACATTTAGCCACTGCGGATGATCTGGATCATCCTTTCTCAGCGCAACAGCCACAAATTTTCTTAGATTTTTTACATCAGCAAAATTTAATCAATGATCCGGAAGTGATTTGTCATTTAGCAAATTCTGCTGGCGTAATTGCTAACAGCCAGACGCATTTAGATATGATTCGCCCGGGGATCATGACTTACGGATATATGCCATGGGCTGAGATTCCGACTGCATTGAGTGCAGTTAAATCGTGTTTTGCCTTGCGCGCTAAAGTTGCATACTTTAAGAAAGTACTGCAAGGACAGGGTGTTAGCTATAATCATACTTATATTACGCGCAACGAAAGTCATATTTTAACCGTGCCAGTTGGTTATGGTGATGGATTACGTCGTTGTTTATCGAATCGAGGCCAAGTTTTATTAAATGGCAAACGTTATCCTATGGTTGGCAATATATGTATGGATCAATTTATGGTTGATATTGGTAGCGACTCTGGGTATGTGGGCGATGTGATAACAATTATCGGCAAAGATCAAACTCAAGAAATAACGGTCGAGGAAATAAGTAAACTCTGTAATACCATCACTTATGAAATAGTCTGTGGTTTTACTGATCGCTTGCCACGGGTTTACCTCAGCGAAGGCATAACTACCTTACAAAATGGCATCGATTATGCCAAAATGACACCGAATATGGCATAACAGTTGCTTTTTTGGAAGTTTACCCGAATTTGCGGCCATATCAAAGTTATTAAGTAACATATTTGCTGATTGGTCGTGTTGAGATAATTAGTATCCCGCCTGTGCTACCCTTAATATATGAAAATCGAAACCGAAGCCACCCTAAATAATATGTTCGTCGAGAATATGCATGAAGCAGTGTTTATTCTCGATGAAAACTATAATGTCGTCGACGCAAATGCTACAGCGCGCCACTGGTATGGTTATAGGCTCGATGAATTGACCAAGCTTAATCTGCGCGATATACGTGCAGCTACGGAGCGTGAAAAAATTGATACCCATATGCAACAGGTGTGGAATCAAGAAGGCGCGACTTGGGAAACTGTGCATTTACGTAAGGATGGTTCAACTTTTGATGTTGAAGTAAGCTCAACACCAATTACGATTGGCAGTCAAAAGCGTTTTTATCATTTGGTTCGTGATATCAGTGTGCGCAAAAAATCAGAGAATGCATTGCGTGCTTCCGAAAATCGATATCATAGCCTAATTGAATTATCACCTGATACTATATTTGTGCATCGTGATGAGAAGATTATTTTCATGAATGAAGCCGGGTTAAAACTATTCGGTGCTGATAAACCAGAGCAAATAGTTGGCAAAAGCTTATTCGACTTATATCCCCCAGAACGGCATGAGCAAGTACGCAGTCGTATTCAAGCGGTGCAAAAAACTGATAAAGCCTTACCTATGATGGAGAATACTGCGTTACGTTTGGATGGAACACCGATTTACGTTGAAGTTACTACACGCATGATTGATTTTGAAGGTAAACCGTCATTTTATGTAATTTATCGGGATATTACGGCCAAGAAAAAAGCTGAGAGTGAACTACATTATGTGTCAAAATATGATGTAATCACTGATTTGCCGAATCGATCTATGTTTGAAGATAATCTAAAGCTGGCCTTGAATCACGCCAGCGAAGCCAAGCATAAATTAGCAGTGTTGTTTATTGAGATTAATAATTTTAATTTAATTAATGAAGCAATAGGCCATGCAAATGGCGATCAGCTGTTAAAGTTAATCGCACAACGCTTGGTCGCGCAAGGCTTTGTGCGGGATAATCTAGCCCGGTTTAGCACTGATGAGTTTGCTGTAATGATGACGAATATTCAAAATCCAGAACAAGCTACATCCGCAGCAGAAAATATTATAGATGATTTGTCAGATATTTTTGTGATTAATCAGCAACGTGTAAGTATTACTACTAATGTTGGAATCAGTTTTTATCCAGAAAATTCTGAGGATTTAAATTCATTGTTAAAGAGCGCTAGCATGGCTTTAAGCGCGGCCAAAGAGTCAGGTGTATCCACCTACCAAGTTTGTACATCGGAAATGGCGACCAAAGCTAATCGACGAGTACGCATAGAAGCTGATTTGCGCGATGCGCTAGAAAAATCTGAGTTTTTCTTGAATTATCAGCCGATAGTTGATTCGCGCGGCGATCGTGTGATGGCCGTGGAATCCTTAGTGCGTTGGAAAAATGACGATGTTTTTGTTTCACCCTTAGAATTTATTCCTATTGCGGAAAGAACCCATTTAATCATACCTTTAGGCGAGTGGATATTGCGCACCGCCTGTTTGCAAGCAAAAAAATGGCAATCAATTGCGCCAGTAATCGTGTCGGTTAATATCAGCCCGGTGCAATTTAAGCATGTGGATATTGTTGCTCTCCTAGATAAAATTCTAAAAGAAACCAACCTTCCAACCAATTGTTTAAAGATTGAAATAACAGAAAGTGTCTTAATGGATAATATTCAACAGAGCATTAGTATTCTGCGCAAAATAAAGGATATGGGCATCAAAATTTCGATTGACGATTTTGGTACTGGCTACTCTTCATTAAATTATTTGCGCCATTTGCCAATCGATTATTTAAAGATTGATCAGTCATTCATCCGTAATGTAACCACTAATGCTAACGATGCAGCGATTGTAAAAACCATTATAGAATTAGCTAAAAACCTAGGTTACAAGACGATTGCTGAGGGTGTGGAAAGTAAAGATCAAATTACTTTTTTGGGTCAATTAGGCTGTTATGATATTCAAGGATATTATTATAGTAAGCCGGTTGGGGTGACGGAGATTAATAAATATTTAGCTGATGGAAAAATCACCAACAACTAAGGAACTATAACAGTAGAACCAGGACAGCCAGGACAATTACAATAAGGATTGGTACCTTGCGAGCCAGCAACACCACAATAAGGAGGTAACATTGTCATAGATGGAAGAGGTGAGCCAGCTTGGCGACAACCCCAATTAAATGTACCGTCGGGGTTAATAGTATTAAAGTAAAATGAGATCCCTGCAGTACCACCAATACCAAACCCCGCATGTGAGAATACAGCGTGCATAGCACACAATGGGCCCATCCTTAATGCTTCTATGCTTGTATTGCCAACATAAGTTTGATCAAAGCTTAGCGAACCAGCATTATTAATACTTGCAACGGTGCCATTATCAAGGTACCACCTTTCCAACTCTAGTTGGGCGGGCCGAGCATAATAAAATACATCTAATACTCTTGCTGTTGCATTAGTACATGTTCCGCTACCATAGCCTAGACCTGTTACAAAATAATCACTACATAACCAGCCTGGCGGTACAAATGTTGATGAAGCTGTTGAGCATGATCCATTACTAGCTCCACAGACGCCACCATTACAGCATTGTCCATAAGGGCATCCTCCGCTGCAGCTACTAGAGCCCCACAGATTGCTGCCTGTTGTAGGATATGGATCCGGCCTAAAACTATACCAATTGAGAAAAATTTCTGAGGTTGCAGCAGCTACGCCATTATTGTCTGTAGAATAGCCAATTATTTGATAAGTATGAGTAAATGGTTGAGTAGCTGTGTTGGTGCTCAGTAATTTAACCAGTACTCTTGATACACCACTACCAATGAAAGTACCTTCATAACCAAAAGCGTTAGTGGTCCACCAAGTATTATTTTGTGTACCTTTGTAAGTGGGAATATTTGCAATTGATGAACCAATTTCCCAAGGTAGAATAGGGCGGCCATTACGTGGAAAAGTATTATCTATCACGTTACAAGTAGCAGCCGAATTGCAAGTACCTGGGCCTGGCCATTGTCCTTCGGTAAAAGAATCAATGATTCTGTTTCCGTATCCAGCCATGCTAATTGCTCGAATATTGGCAATTACATAGTCACTATAATTACGGCTGGCTCGGCTTGAGGAAATTGCCATGCTCATCAATGAAACGCCTAATGAAGATAAGACGAGCAACAATATGGTCGCAACTACTAAGAATGCGCCTTTTTGTTTTGTTGGTCGGACAGAAAGGTGTAACCGCATCTTAATCCTTCAAAAACCAAAGACCCATATGAAATATAGCGCATAACTAGTGATTCCACTGACCTTTAAACATGATTTGTGTGGGGATGACAGGACCGGCCGATTATGTTAAAAACCTGTATGCAAAAATCTATCCGTACTCCTGCAAATCTGGTTGAAGCTGGTTTAGTCACCGAAGCTGAACAGCCCTCTATTGAGCAGGTAGCGGCTAAGTATTCCATTTCGATTACCCCACAGGTCATGGAGCTCATGCAAAAGGAGGGGGTTCGCCAGCAATTCCTGCCTACTACAGCTGAATTAAACCGCAGGTCATATGAATTAAACGATCCAATCGGCGATTTACCTTACTCACCTATTAATGGTATAACCCATCGGTACCCAGATCGTTGTTTGCTGCAGCCGGTGCAAGTATGCCCAGTTTATTGTCGCTTTTGTTTTCGCCGCGAAAGTGTTGGACGTAACCCTGCTTTAACTCCGGCCGAGCTACAGGCCTGTTATGCGTATATTCAACAACATCCTGCAATCTGGGAAGTAATCCTATCCGGTGGTGATCCATTAATTCTAAAACCGAAGCAATTAAGTGAAATAATTAATAATTTGGCGCAAATTTCACATGTTGAAATTTTGCGTATTCACACGCGGATCCCAGTTGTGGATTCAGTGCGCATCAATGATGAAATGTTAAACGTGTTGCAACAGTTTAAACCGCTGTACCTTGTGCTGCATATAAACCACCCAGATGAATTTTCTGAATTAGCCTGCGCCACCTTTGCAAAATTAGCTGAAAAGGGAATTGTGTTGCTGGGGCAAACGGTATTACTCAAAGGCATCAATGATAACATCGAAGTGTTGGGGCGGTTAACGCGCAAAATGGTCAAAAATCGTATTAAGCCTTACTACTTACATCATATGGATCTAGCTCCAGGTACTAGTCATTTTAGAACTAGTATTGAGCATGGACAAAAATTGATGACTGCACTGCGCGGTGACTATTCCGGTTTATGCCAACCAGAATATGTATTAGATATTCCAGGTGGCGCGGGTAAAACACCGATTGGCCCTAACTATCTGCAAAAAACTGAGTCTGGTTACGTGGTAACCAGCTATACAGGCACAGAACATTCATATACTGATTGATTGTTGGTCTTGATCAGCTAATTTTGCAGCAAGCGTCAATTAATTAACATAGAATTATATAGTGACAAAAAAGTTACAAACGGATTTGCTAATGATTAAACGTCTTATAATAATGTTAATTTTGGTTGGCATTGTGCTTGGAGCAATCTTTGGCTTCAAAGCATTTCAGAGTGCCATGATCAAAAAGTACATGGGTGCAATGAGTCACCAGCCGCAGACAGTATCTTCAACCACTGCGGTAAAACAAGAATGGAATGATAAAGTTACAGCGGTTGGTTCCTTACGCGCAGTAATGGGCGTAGATATCTCTTCAGAAGTTGCAGGTTCAATTGAAGGTTTATATTTTGATTCTGGTCAGCAAGTCGATGCTGGCACCCTGCTGGTTAAGTTAAGAGCAGAAGACGAAATAGCTGCGCTTGCTTCGTTGAAAGCCGATGCCCATTTAGCTAGTTTGACCTATGCACGCGACCTAAAGCAATTGCAAGAAAGATCTGTTGCCCAAGCTACCGTAGATGCTGATGCTGCAAATTTAGAAAAAACGCGGGCAAGTGTTGAGCAGCAAGAAGCCATTATTGCGAAAAAATTTATCCGTGCGCCATTTACAGGACGTTTAGGATTACGCGAAGTAGATTTGGGGCAATACATTAGCCCTGGTACGGTTATAGCTACTTTGCAGGCTTTAGATCCAATATATTTTGATTTTTATTTGCCACAAGGCGATCTAGCTAAGGTTGATCTAGGGCAACGCGTAAAAGTAAAAACAGATTTATTCCCAGACAAATATTTCGTCGGTAAAATTTGGGCGATTAATTCCAAAGTTGATACTAGTACGCGTAATGTTTTGATTCGTGCTGTATTAGATAATCATGAGCAAGAGTTGTTACCTGGCATGTATGGTGTGGTAGAGATTGATCTCGGCAGCAAAGAAAATTATATCACCTTACCGCAAACCGCAATAACCTATAATCCATATGGTAATACAGTATTTTTGATTAAAGATAAGGGACCAGACCCAGAAGGCAATCAACAATTAGTAGCGGAGCAGAGATTTGTAACTGTTGGACAAACCCGTGGTGATCAAGTTGCAATCATCTCAGGAATTGAAGAGGGTGAACTTGTCGTAACTTCAGGTCAGATGAAATTGCAGAATGACACACCAGTTGTAATCAACAACACAGTGATACCAAGCAATGACACTAATCCCACACCAGAGGATAAATAGAAGCCAGGATGAATTATACTGATATTTTTATCCGTCGTCCGGTTTTGGCAATGGTTGTTAGCTTAACAATTTTTGTGATTGGTTTGCGCGCAATTTTTGATCTACCAGTATTGCAATACCCACGCACAGAAAATGCTGTGGTTACGGTTACAACTGCATATTATGGTGCAGACCCTGATGTTATAGCCGGATTTATTACTTCCCCGCTAGAAGCTGCAATCGCGCAAGCAAATGGCATTGATTATTTAACTTCTGCCAGTACAAATGGCTTAAGTACAATCACCG
>CAYPGU010000072.1:0-9178 GCA_964409995.1 uncultured Legionellaceae bacterium
GAGATAATTCAGGGGCATTCCACATGCCATCAAAGCATCTTTAAATGCCTCAACAGCAATAGCACGCCTAAATTTCAATACTTCATTACTTAAGTTTCCACCCTCAAAATTCAGAACGCAATTATCAACAGAAATTCCAACACCTGGTCCACAAGCAACCATACCTAATAACATTTCGTTAATATATTCAAACTTATGCTGTTTGCTAATGTCATCACGCAATAGATAGAAATAGATCTTTTCTAATGCAAGCTTGAACTCAGCATTAAAGTTTAAGGCATAATACATATTTGGCGGTGGTTGTTCGCCTTCTGCAACCATTTGTTGCCCATTGATCGCTGCAGAAATATTTTGCAAGAAACTAGATAAATTGCTTGAACTTACACAACCATTCTGGGTTGCCCATTCTTGCAATCTATTAATAATGCTCTGCAACTGCAGAGCAAAGATTTCATGATTGCTCTGCCCCACGTCATACGACTCATACACTGGTGGCTCAGTATATACAGCATTCGAACCAGAATGAAGAATTGGTTTCAAATCATTTTTACTAACACTAATAGATTCAAAAACAGTTTCCGGTACAAAGCCTAGTGGCAAATTAGTCCCTTGTTCAGCATCATATATTCTGGCAAATGCACTCGACATATTAGCCAGCACTGGCGTCTGAATGCGCCTTTGGTATTTTTCCGCACACCGCATAAACTGCAAAACTTGAGTTAATGGTGGCGGAGGGGTGGAGTATTCTAAATATAAAACAAAAATACAGATTTTTCTTCCAACAACTTCTGGATTTGTAGAAGTCCTTGCGTCAAGCAGCATAAAATCCAGAACAAACTGATCAAACAGGTTATTTTTGACGCCATGCTTGAGTAAACTATAGCAGGCTGCAGTATCAGAATTTGCTAAGGCTTGCGCTAACATATCCTGCTTTATATTTGGATCAGAGATAAGAGTAAGTGCATGTTGTACTACTTCAGCCACATCATCCAAATCAGGCATTTTAATTATCTCGCCCACTATCAGATTTATATCAGGATCGTTTTTGCTCTGCTCAAGATACTCAGTAATATTGTGCGCACTTAACATGCTAAGAAGAAAAATTTTAATCTGCAATGATCCGACAACTCTATTAGTGCGAAGTAATGGATCATTTAGCATATTTAAAATTAAATCTTCTTGAGGATTCTCCACTTTTGAGAAAAAACTATTTTCTATGTTAAACATAAATTCGCCGACCGCGGCCAGTTGACGCAAATCATTATTAGTATGATATAGTTGCAACCCAGATTGAATATTACTAATTACTAAATTTGGTGTAGAAGTAAAGAAATTATAATATTGTTCTGTAAGTTCAATGTACTGAGCGTCACCATATGGCTCGATAAGATCCATATATTGTTTATATTGATCAACTCTAATATATGGCCAATAGTTGGCAAAAATTTGATCTTTCAGGTGCAATGAACTTAGATCATCAGCATCTTTATCCTTCTGCACCGAAGCTATCAAGTCAGCAAAGGTATGCTCAGCTTCACTAGGCATATTGTTCAACAGCAGGGCATGGAGCTCCACATGACAACCATTAATACTCTTTTGCCAAATTAGATCTTTAAAAGCTTGATCTTTATGAGGCATAATTTCTTGCACAATATATTTTGCCACATCAGCTGGAATATTTCGAATTAATATGTGTACGGATAAATTTTGAAAAACATCTGGTTTGTCGCGAGACAATCGCTGCACTAATGACTGTTGCTGATCAGTATTAAGATGCAAGAATAGTAAATATATTATATTAGTATTCCATGGCTCTGGTTCAAACGTTAAGATTTTTTCTAATGCGAGCATGGCATCATTATTCATCTGCTCAGTAATTTCTGGATACATCATAGACATAAATCTGCCGCGATTAAACCTAAACAGCCCCTCATCATTCCCCATTTCCTTGAGGCGAGCCAAGTTCGGCCGTTCGGCTTGAATTAGGCTGGTTATTTCCTCAAATTTACTTGGCATGGACTGTACTACTCTTATTATTTTTATGTATTTTTAGACCATAACTCATCAGCATAGTTGCAACAGTGTATCTGCACTAATGAGCGCATCGAGCCTATGGTTATGGACAAATTATTTAATTTATTGCTTATTATTCAAATAAAAATTTAGCAGACCTTGAGTCGAAGCATCTAGCTTGGAAAATTCTTGGGTTTCCATTGTTTGCAGTACTTCTTTTATCAGATTTTTACCCAGCTGTACACCCCATTGATCAAAAGACTGGATTTGCCAGATAATTCCTTGCACGAACACCTTATGTTCATACATGGCAATGATTTTGCCTATTATTTCCGGGGTTAATTGTTTGAACATCATAGTAGTGCTTGGTCTATTCCCAGGGCACACTTTGTATTCTTGCTCATCCTGCTTTCCAGCCATTAATGCCTGGCTTTGCCCCAAGCAACTTGCGATCAACAGTTGCTGTAATTCGTGCGGCTCGTGGCTATTATTCACTGCGATTAAGAAATCGACCGGCACTATTTGCGTGCCTTGGTGTAGCATTTGCATGTAGGCGTGTTGCGAATTGCAACCAACCCCACCCCAAATAACCGGTGCGGTTAAATAATCAATTTTATCCCCTGCATTGTGCGCAGATTTACCATTACTTTCCATTTCTAGCTGCTGCAAATAGGCAGGTAGTAATTGCAAACCATCGGCATAAGGCTGAATACATAATGTTGGATAATGCAAAAAATTATTATTCCATATACCAATTAAAGCCATCATGACTGGAATATTGCGCGTAAATGGTTGCGTTATAAAATGCTGATCAATCGCATGTGCGCCAGCTAAAAAACGTCTAAAGTTCGGCATACCAATTTGTAGCGCAATAGGCAAGCCAACCGCTGACCAAACCGAATAGCGACCGCCAACCCAATCCCAGAATTCAAATATTTGCGCGCTCGGGATGCCATATTCCATCGCTTGCTTTTTGTTCGCCGTTACGGCAATCAGATTACTTGCTGGGAGCCAGTTTTTAACAATATTTGCATTAGCCAAGGTTTCAATCGTAGTGAAGGTCTTCGAGTTGATAATACATAAGGTTGTACTCGGATCTAAGGTTTTGAGTAATGGCGTGATGCTGGTTGCATCGACATTAGCAATAAAATGCAGACGCAATGGATGAACTCGAAATGGTGTCAAAGATTCACAGACCAAACGCGGCCCGAGATCAGATCCTCCGATACCCAATACAATCACGTCACTGAATTTTGAGCTATGCACGTATTGCACAAACTCTTCCATTTGCGCAAAAACTGTTTTAATTTCAGCACTAGAAGTATTAGGATTACGCAGTTCAAAATGCTTTGCAGCACGATTTTCGGTACGATTAACGATTCCGCCAGTAAATAGTTTTGTTATTTCGGAACTTAAATCTGATTGCTCTGCCAAATCAACCAATAGCTGCAATGTGCTGTGTGCTAAATTTTGCTTAGAAAAATCGACTAACAGATCGTCATTCTGAATAGAAAAAGTAGTAAACCGATCTGGTTCATGCGCGAATAATTCAGAAATTGTCGTTGTTGTTTGTGCGGCAGCGCTCAGCGCTTGCCATGCTGGTTTATTTTTCATCGTTTTCCACCGGTGCTTTCTTCGCATTATTGCGGCGTTTGTTGCGTCTTGGCGCTTTAATACCTGAGGTTAGTTTATGCCGCACTTTTTCATCGCCTTCGACGTATTTCTTCCACCAAATCGCATGCTCTTTGGCTTGTTCTTCTTCAGCTTCGGCACGCAAGAGTAAAAAGTCATATGCTGCACGAAACTTGGGTGAGGTAAATAATTGTTCTACATTGCGAGCATTACGTCTACGTTGCAAACGAAGCTGCATTTCCCAAATATCTTTAACCATACCGACAAATCTACGTGGTACGGCCATGATGCGTTGCTGTTCATGCAGAATCTTGTCGATTGCATCTTGATAGGCTACAAACTCTGAGCGTCCGCCAGTCATATAATTGTTTGCTTGCTCTAACATAGGATGCCAGGAAAACACCGCTAATAGGAAGCTAGGAGTGATAGATTTATCAGCAGCAACTCTTGCATCAGTATTTTGCAAGGCAATATCGATTAACTTGTTGTCAGTTAAAAATTGCGCCGAACGAGGAAATAATTGAGCAAATAAATTATATTCACACAACATTTGGAAGGTTTTATATGCGTTACCTAGTAAAAATAGCTTATTAAATTCCTCAAATAAGCGTGCCGCTGGAATATTAGCCAAGAGGCTGTTCAAGTGTTTAATTGGCTTAGCTGTAACTGGGTGAATGCTAAAATTTAATTTTGCAGCAAAACGGATCGCACGCAGCATGCGCACCGGATCTTCACGGTAACGTACTTCTGGATCGCCAATTAAAGCTAATTGTCTTTTGGTGATATCTTTCATGCCATCCACGAAATCAACCACTGAAAAATCAGCAATATTATAATATAAGGCATTTATGGTAAAATCACGCCGCACTACATCCTGCTCAATCGTTCCATACACATTATCATGCAGAATCATGCCTTCATCTGTACGCATAGTATCTACTGTATGGTGAGCGCGAAAAGTTGCCACTTCAATTATCTCGCGACCAAAATGCACATGTGCTAGACGAAAACGTCGTCCAATCAAACGGCAATTGGAAAATAATTGTTTGATTTGTTCCGGACTAGCATTGGTAGCTATATCAAAGTCTTTGGGTTGTTGGCCGAGTAACAAATCTCGAATGCATCCGCCAACCAGATAGGCAGAAAATCCGCCTTTATTTAAACGATACAAAACCTTCAATGCATTACTACTAATTCGATCGCGACTAATCCCATGCTCAGCGCGCGGAATTACCTTGTGCTTTAGCTCAGGAACTCTTTTTTTAATCCAACGAAAAAATCTATTGATCATTAACTAAACCTAATACTTTTTAGTACGCGAACGTTTGTGAATAAAGAAGGCCGGCAAACAAAATATTGCCACACCAACAACTAATAGTACTTTATACACAACTGGATCACCGGTAGGAATCTGTGATGGAGGTACGAAGCCCAAACACATCGCAAATAAACTAGTACCACCGCCAATCACACCAACGACCCACATCCCATAGTTACCACCAGGAATTTTGAATGGACGCACTACATCTGGTTTGCTATAGCGCAAAGAGATGGCAGAAACAAACATCAGTACATACATTAATAACGCCAAGATTGCAGTTAATTGCGTTAAAATAAAATAGGCTGTTTCAACCGTTGGTAACATTACATATAACAACGAGAGTAGAGAGACAATCACGCCTTGCACAATCAGTAAAGCAACCGGCACGCCCTTCGTATTGGTATAGCCAAATACACGTGGCAAATTATCTTCTTGTGCTGCGACCATTAAACCTTTGGTCGGCCCAATAATCCATGCCGCAATACTACCTATGGCACCAATAATAATTGCCACTGCAATACCTGGTAACATCCATGGAATATTCAATGAGTCACAGAAACGCGCAAAAGCTTGCACCACACCAGTAACAATATTTAACTCTGCGGCTGGTACTACTGCAGCTACGGCTAAGGATCCAAATAACAACGTGGCCAAAATTATTAAACTTGAATATTTAAGTGCCCGCGGATAATCCTTTTTTGGATTGAGAACTTCTTGCGCATGCACTGCGGACATTTCCTAACCCATCAAACCAAAAATTATAGTCGTAATCAAAGCTAAATCGCCAAAGCCTTTAATTTCCGGCAGCATCGCGCGCCAATGCAAATTGACCTGCGGTAAGCCATCTGCAGAAAATATCCACCATGCGCCGAGTAGAATTATTCCAAGCATTGGCACAATTGTACCAACCACTGAGCTTATTGTCGAAATCCAGCTCGAGACTTGCATACCAAAAAAATTACCCAGGGTCGCTAACCAAAATACTCCTAAGGCAATCAAGACCATACTAATTGGTGAGGCAGGTGCAAAAGGATCGACCAGGTAAGAAAAAATCAGTGCGATTGTGGCCAGAATTGCAGGATACCAAACCAGGTTATACACCCACTGCAACCAAATCACTAAAAAACCCATCTTATGCCCAAGCGCTTCACGCACCCAAACATATATTCCACCGTTCTTAGGCCAAGTAGTAGCTAGTTCAGCAGTGACCAAAGCAACCGGGAAAAAAAACAATACCGCTATAAGTAAATAATAAAATACTAATGGTGAGCCAAACTTTGCGCTTAAGGGCAAAGTACGCAGACTATCAACAGCGATAACATTAATCATCACTAGCGAAAAGACGCTTAATACCCTCTTACCAGTTATCGAGCCTATAGCCATTATCTAAAATTCCTCGGTTTATGTTGGTGAACTTGCTTTGTGAGAAAAGAATGTAACTATTCTACCGCAGTTGCTAGTGCTGGAGAAGTAGTATGTTGTTGATGATCGGTGCCAATAACCATATATACTGCCGGCACCACAAATAAAGTGAATAAAGTTCCGATTGAAAGGCCACTGGTAATTACCAGACCCATGTTAAAACGAGAAATAGCACCAGCACCGCTGGCTAACAGCAAGGGCACAACGCCAAGGACCATCGCCGCAGTGGTCATTAAAATCGGTCGCAAGCGTATGCCAGCAGCATCGATGATCGCAGCCCTTTTGCTATAACCCTCCAGCTGGAGATCATTCGCAAATTGCACGATTAATATCCCATGCTTTGAGATTAATCCCATCAACGTTACTAGCCCCACCTGAGTATAAATGTTCAAAGTACTGCCACCGACGCCCAAACAAATAAAGATCAATGCCCCAGCAATCGACATAGGAACCGACACTAAAATAATTAATGGATCTCTAAAACTTTCAAATTGTGCAGCTAAGGCTAAGAAAATAATTATCACCGCAAAAGCAAATGTCATTAAAAAACCGCTCGACTCTTGCATATACTGTCTTGACAATCCTGCATAATCTACAGAATATCCAAGCGGTAATACCTGCTTAGCAATATTACGCAAAGAATCTAATGCTTGGCCCATACTTATACCCGGCACAGTAACACCACTGATAGTGACAGAATTTAACTGTTGAAAATGATTTATCGATTGCGGCACAGTGCGCATTTCAATGTTAGCCACTGTGGAAAGCTGCACAGGCTGGCCATCTGGCGTGCGAATATAATAGTTACTTAATTGATCAGTATTTAAACGAAATTTCTGCTGCACCTGCGGTATAACTTTATACGAGCGTCCTTCAATACTAAAATAATTAACATAACCTCCACCCAACATTGCAGATAATGCACTTCCAATATCACTCATCGTCAAACCAAGTTGGGCAGTCTTATCGCGGTCTATATTTATCATCGCTTGCGGACTATCATATTTTAAATCCTTATCAATAAATATAAACATGCCAGTATCTTTAGCTGCTTGTAAGAACTCAATCGCCACATCATTTAAGCGGCTAAAAGTATCTGTGGTTTGAATAACAAATTGAATCGGTAAACCGCTACTACCAGGCAAAGGTGACGGCTGGAAGACAGCGATTTGCAAACCAGCAATTTTCGCCAAATCTTGTTGCACCAATGGTTGTAGCTGATTTGAAGTCCTTGTACGATCATCCCACGGTGTCAAAACCTGACCAGCGATTGATTGGCCTGGCATATCAATTTGAAACACATGCTCTGTTTCAGGAAATGAATCAAAAGTCTCAAATATTTGCCGCGAAAAGATTTGACGTTGCGCTAAAGTAGCATCTGGCGCCGCAGTAGAAAAGGCCAATATAATTCCTTGATCTTCTTGCGGAGCTAGTTCTTGTTTCGAAGCTCCATACAAGAAATAAATACTTATTAGCATAATAATCGCAAATATAATAACTACACTTACTGTATCTAAAGTTGAGCTCAAAGCTCTCTGATAACTAAGACGTAACCTTTCAAACGCTCGATCCGCATAACCACTGCCAAATTCATGCGGTTTTAGAAGTTTGGAACACATCATAGGTGATAAAGTTAAAGCTATTACGGCTGAAATGGTAACCGCGCCAACCAAAGTAAAAGCAAATTCAGTAAACAATGCCCCGGTCAAACCACCTTGAAAACCAATAGGCACATATACAGCCAATAACACTATCGTCATTGCAATAATTGGATTACCTAATTCACGTGCAGCAATTAAAGCTGCATCGGTTGGAGTTTTCCCTTCCTCTAAATGACGATTAACATTTTCTACGACGATAATTGCATCATCCACTACCAAGCCAATTGCCAACACTAGAGCTAACAAGGTTAACAAATTAATCGTAAAGCCAAACATGATCATAAAAATGAACGCACCTACCAGAGATAATGGTATAGCCACGATCGATACAATTACAGAACGGAAATTTCCCAAGAAAGCAAAAATAACCAAGGTTACAATTATTAACGCTTCAATTAAAGTACGTATAACCTCATTGATAGAACTGTTAACAAACTTGGTTGAGTCATACACAATCTTGCCATTAATCCCCTGCGGTAAGGTCGAAACGATGTCAGGAAAAATTGCCCGTACTCTTTTCGTAACATCGAGTAAATTAGCGCCAGGCGCTACCTTAATACCGATATAAACCGCTTGTTCACCATCAAATGAAACCTGTGACTCATAATCATCAGCACCTAAAACAACTGTTGCAACATCTTCCAGGCGTACTAGCGCACCATTTTGTTGTTTTACCACTAATTGTTTAAATTCATCTAAGGTATGTAATTCAGTTGAGGCGGTTAGATTAACTTGAACCATTTGACCCTTAGTTGTACCTAAACCAGAGATATAGTTATTATCCATCAAAGCCTTACTAACATCTGCGGCGGTCAGATTATAGGCTGCCATTTTATTTGGGTGTAACCAGGCGCGGAGGGCAAAATTCTGTGCACCTAGCAATTCAGCTGTTTGCACCCCCTCGATAGATTGTAATTTTGGCTGCACTACACGCGAGAGGAAGTCTGTAATATTATTAGATGGTAATACTTTACTATTGAAGCCCAGATACATAGCATCAATTGTTTCGCCAATCGCCACTTGTATTACCGATTCTTGTGATTGTGGCGGTAAGCTATTACGCACTGAAGAAACTTTGGTGCTAATTTCAGTTAAAGATGTATTAGGGTCAAAATTTAACCGCAAATTG
>CAYPGU010000073.1:0-9088 GCA_964409995.1 uncultured Legionellaceae bacterium
CACCAACGTAAGGCATTCGCAGCGTCATTCATATCAGTAACAACTGGAGTTAATAAATGTCCGATACCATCATAGATAGATAATTCCAACATCTTTGGATCAATTAAGATTAAACGCAGATCAGCTGGAGTTGCTTTGTATAATAAACTTAATAACATAGCATTCACACCCACTGATTTACCCGAACCAGTGGTGCCAGCAACAAGCAAGTGCGGCATTTGTGCCAAATTAACTACCACGGGCACGCCACCTATATCTTTGCCTAAAGCAATATTTAAAGGCCCTTCTTTATCTTGATATTGATTCGATTCTAGAACTTGGCGTAATTTTACTACTTCGCGATATTGATTTGGAATTTCTAAACCAACTACCGCCTTGCCTGGAATTACCTCAACCACGCGCACCGAAGTTACTGACAAAGATCGCGCCAAATCTTTGGCCAAACCAGTAATTTTGCTCACCTTAAGGCCAGGCGCTAAAGTCATTTCAAAGCGCGTAATGATTGGGCCAGGACTTACCGCAACAACTTTAACTTCCACACCAAAATCAGCTAAACGTTCCTCTACCTCGCGCGATAATTTTTCTAACACTGCCATTGAGTAATGACGTTTTGGATCAGTTGGAGGAGCTTCTTCTAATAAATTTAAATCTGGCAAAGCGTTATTAGCAGGAAAGTTACGCTTAATTGGCGGCAATAATTTGGGCGCAGGATTTACCTGTACGTTGCGCGGTGGCGCAGCTTTATATGTTGGCTCAAACGTGATTGAAGGCTCTTCTTTTTCATGCTCTTTTATTTGTGCTTCGACCATAGTTTTGGATATTGGACGCTCTTCTGCATTTGCTGATGATTTACGCAACAAAGATTCCACACTGCTGGTTGTTTGCGCCACACTATTAATTATTAGCCTACCAAACAGTTCCATTAAACGTAACCATGATACGCCGGTGCCAATAGTTAATCCAATTAAAAATACAGAAGCTAATAATATGCTGCTACCGACAACACTTAAGCGTGGAATTAACCAAATACTTAATAAATTACCCACAATACCACCCGGTATCATTTGAGTTTGTGTATGTGAACCGACGCTGATATCTACCAAACCACAAGCTGCAGCTAAGGCTGCAATCAAGCCCGCAGTTTGTAACATCCACAGCAAACCAAAACGCTGCTTAAGTTTGTAGTTTTTGAATAATAAAATTCCAAATAACGCAATGATGATCGGCGTCATGTAAGCGATGTAGCCAAAAAAAGTAAACAAGACATCAGCCAGCCATGCACCAATCGCGCCAGCTGCATTGAATACAGATTGACCGCTCGAAGCACGTGACCAACCAGGGTCAGTAGCATTATAGGTCGCCAGGGCAACTAGTAAAAAGATTGCCAACCCGCAAATTGCTAGCAAAGTTCCTTCTTTTAAGCGCTTGGCAACAATTTCTCCACTCTTTGATGAATCTTGCTGCTTGGTTAACTTTCTCATATGATAATCTTTCTTGGTTGTAGGATATTTTTTAACTGTCTACATGTATGTTAATATACAAATCAACTTAGATCCCGGCACTGCGCGACTACATAGTAGTCCTTGGCCGAAATGACATAATCTATAGACAATGTCATTTTAACAGGATCAAACAAAACTGACTATACACATACTCTAATGCGCGGAGAACACGATGGCCGAAAAGCTACACCATAAATTAATTATCATTGGCTCAGGCCCTGCCGGCTATTCTGCTGCGGTTTATGCAGCGCGTGCTAATTTACAACCCGTAATAATAACTGGCATGGAAAAAGGTGGGCAACTGATGACGACCACCGATGTCGATAATTGGCCAGGTGATGTGGAAGGTTTACAAGGACCAGATCTAATGACGCGTATGGAACAACATGCTTTGCGCTTTGAAACCAAAATTATTTTCGATCACATTTCTAAAGTAGATTTTAAGAGCAGACCTTTTGTGCTGACTAGCGAAGAGGCAACATATACTTGTGATGCGGTAATTATTGCGACCGGGGCATCAGCGAAATATCTAGGTATTGAATCAGAAACTAAGTATCGCAATCGCGGTGTCTCGGCTTGTGCAACTTGTGATGGCTTTTTCTTCCAAGGACAAGATGTGGCGGTGATTGGCGGCGGGAATACAGCAATGGAAGAAGCTTTATTTTTAGCCAACATTGCTAAAAGCGTAACGGTGATTCATCGGCGCGATAAATTCCGTGGCGAAAAAATTCTGGCTGATAAGGTAATCAAAAAGTCGAATATAAAAGTTGAATGGAACCATGTTACCGAAGAAATAGTTGGTGATGACAATGGCGTGACTGGAATTAAGGTTAAAGATGTGAATAGCGGCGCCAGCAAAGTAATTGCTGTGAGTGGTATTTTCGTCGCCATAGGGCATCAACCCAATACTGATATATTCCGCGGCCAATTAGATATGGGTGAAACAGGTTATATCTATGTTAAGAGTGGCACCCAAGGGAATGCCACAGCAACTAATGTTCCAGGTGTATTTGCTGCTGGTGATGTGGCAGATTCTATTTATAGACAAGCAGTAACTTCAGCTGGATCTGGATGTATGGCAGCACTGGATGCAGAAAAATATCTAGATAACTTATAATACGGGGATGCAATGTCGCAAAATCCATTATTAAGGCTTGGCATTTCTAGTTGGGATAAAGTTCCTACCAAAGAGATCCAACAGCAAGCAATCCAGGCACTAGAGCATGGGCAAGTAGTTTATTTAAACCAGCTACCATTCGTTGTAAATGTGCCTGAAACAGCACTGTTAACACCTGCTTTATGTGATGGTAAAGCCAAAAATGTCAGCTATGATATACGCACTAATCAGTTACATGGTACGAAATGCACTGGTGAAACCAGGATATTACTCCAACATTTTATGCAACGCTACGCAGTGTATAGCGCGCAATTAATCAATAATTTATTTCCTGAATATAAAGCGCATCTGCAGCAAGCGCGCACCAGTTTTCGCCCGGTTGAAATTGCCGGACGCACTGCGCCATCTTATCGCAAAAATGATACCCTGTTGCATGTGGATGCATTCCCAGCCAGCCCGGTGCAAGGTTCGCGTATTCTACGCGTTTTTACCAATGTTAATCCGCACGGCAAACCACGAGTTTGGCGTGTTGGTGAGCCGCTAGATCAAGTTATTAATAAATTTGTGCCGCATGTGCGTCGACCTATTCCAGGCAGTGCTTGGCTATTAAAATTATTCGGCATAACCCGCGGCAAACGGACCAAATATGATCATTACATGTTGAATATTCATAACCAAATGAAAGCAGATCCACATTATCAAAAAAATTGTGCGCAAAGCGAAATACATTTTGCTCCTGGTGCAACCTGGATTGTTTATACAGATCAAGTTTCCCATGCTGCCATGGCAGGACAATATGTTTTAGAACAAACATTTTATTTGCCTGCCACAGCGATGCATTTTCAAAATACCGCGCCAGTTAAAGTCTTGGAAGAAAGTTTGCAGATAGCTTGTATCTAATTGCAATCTAGATCGAACCATGTTATCTAATAAGTAAGATTTTTAAAGCAGGACAATATTATGCTTCATAATAAACATGGAAAAAAGAGTAGCGCTGGAACTAGTGGCAATTTGGATCTGTCTCTTCTTGCTTCTCCGTTACCAACCAGCCAAACTACAAGTGCCCATGCCACTACCAAACACCCAGCGATGACTGATTTTGTAAACAGAGTGAATCAAAGCTTGCAGCAAACTGGCGCTGCAATTCGAGAAGCACACCAGAGGCGCGTTGAAGAAGACGAAGAAATACGTGAAAGTGTTAGACGTAAAAACGCACCACTAGCGCCACCATCTTTACCAAACCAATCTGCAAGTCATAACCAACAAGAAATCGAACGTAAAAAAAATTTTGAGAAACACATGCAAAAAGCACAAAGCTATTTTAACCATAAACAATACGCTTTAGCACGCTTAGAGTATGAATCAGCCTTTAGAACTAAACTTGAGGGGCACAATGCGCAAGCAGATCTATTGTGGGCACTGGTCGGAATAAACAAGATCTTGTCAAATATGGATAACGCAAATCTTTATCTGAATATTGCAGAATGTCATATTCGTCTTAAAGAATATCAGAGCGCGCTTAATTATTTAAGGCAACTAGACTTCCGCGGCACACCAATAATTGATATCAGAACTCGAATTACGCACTGTGAAGATAAATTATATCCTACTAGTCAGGCAGTGCCATTTCAATATGCAGATCAACCAATAGCTGCAACCAGTCACACACCCACAGCGAATCAAAAATCTGTCTGGGATAAATATAGCAAAAGCTTTGCCGATACAGCTAAAAAATTATTAGCCTTTAATGTTTCAAGTGATCCAAATAATCAAGGTTTTATTGAATCTTTACTGGGAGCTTATTCTACCCCAACAACTGATTACAAATCTTTGCTTGATCAGATAAATAGTTGTATATGGATATATGATTCTAAATGCCAAAAACCAACTGAAGTAGAGTCAGGATTACGATCCGAGTTAAGCTCTTTGCAAAGTAAAATTAAAACTATTATTCAGCAACAAGAGGAAGCGAACAATCGCGAGCGATATATGAAAATGGCCGCAGTTGCAGAACCTCAAATCATTGATTTATTACATGCAGCACAAAAATTGCTTGCAAGCAAAAATTTTACTGATGCGTTAGACAAGCTGCGTGCCGCGCAAACATTAGCTGTTGATAATCATTCCGAGTACATGGTTAACCAAACTTTTGCTCACACGGATCTTTTTATACCATCGATAACTCAGTTAAAGCTATCTATAGGTGATTTTAATCGAACAAGAGAGACACAGCCACAAAATTATGCGGAAATTATTGTACGCGAAGCGTTACCGATCAAATCAGCTGTGGAAAGAAAAAGCTTGTTTTTTACACACCATGAACGTTTAATTGGTTACTTGAAAGATGCCATAAGTAAAAATTGGTTGCATTTTTACGGTAAAAATTTGTCTAATCTTGAGCGCAGCATATTCCAACCAATCTCAGACTTAATTAAATCTGATTTGACCGAGATAGGTTTTAATCAATGGTTTTGGCGCGGTGGATTTAGCGATGAATTGAAATTACAGCATTCGCATACTATTGGCCCAGTCTTAGCTGCGATGATAGACAATCTGAGTATGACGCTTGAGGCTTACAGTGTAGATTTGCCAATTTTTGCCCAAACAAATACTGAAATTCAGCTCACCCCAATACCAACTGCACAATTGCCACAATATGATTGGCGCGCCACACTTGAACAATGGCCAGTTTTAGTTGAGCAGACTGATGCATCGCATATTGCACAATTTGCGACCGCAGCTGAGGCAGCAGTTAATTCTAGTTCAACTGAAAATCTGACATTTGAGCAAAGAATGTTTATGAAAAGGATATAAGTTTAGGACTTTTTGCACGCGCAATTACCAACCACTATATGCATATCTTCGGCACTTGGATGTACAATGCTGCCGAAGTTCTCCTCGCGTTTTAACCACCATTCTGGATCAGCTAGCAAATGCTTGGTATGAGTATAGCCTTCTTGCATTCTGCGCCGCGCATTAAAGTTAGAAAATTCGTAATCTTTAGAGTGCAAATCTTCTTTGTGAGCTTTATATACAATTTTTGTTATGTGTACATTATGCGCATCACCCAAGCGCGCAATATTTTCAAAGTATGGATCATCTTGCATTTTTGTCGGTAAGTGCGCTACACATTCAGCAATTTTTCTTTGCAGTAAAAGATGCGCCTCATAGAAATCTAACATCAAGTCAAGATGCCCGGCATAATTAATATCTTTTGCTCGTTCTAATACTTCATCCATATTACTAGGTACTAAACCGGTAGAATCAAACAGATCAATTAAAAAACACAAGCGGTTTTTGTGTGGCAAATCATTAATTACTTTGATCAACGGTGTATTTGAATACAAACCGCCATCCCAATAAAAATCTCCGGCTATTTCTACAGCTGGAAACCCTGGTGGCAAAGCACAGCTGGCCATAATATGTTCTACTGTTAGCTCAGTTTCAGTATTATCAAAGAATTTTAGTTTTCCAGTGGCGATATCTACTGCTCCCAAACTTAAACGTACGTGAGCTTGATTTAGATATTCAAAATCTATTAATGTGTTTAGGCTTTGCCGTAAAGCATGTGTTTGATAATAACTAATTTTATCTGGGGTAGAATTATAAATCAGGTGCGGATGTAAAGCAGAAAGATTAAAAAAGCCACTTTGTCCAAAACTTAAAGCATATAAAGCACTGCACATATTATACGCTTGAATTAGATTTAAGTTCTGGCTATATAAATTAGCAAACTTTGGTTCGATCTTATGCGTAATCAAATCCCAAAATTGTTGCAAGCTTTTTAAGCGTAACTCTGGTGGATTACCTGCAATGATTGCAGCATTAATTGCCCCGATCGATATTCCGATTAACCAATCTGGATCCATCCCAACCTCATCTAAGGCTTGGTATACACCAACCTGAAAAGCGCCTAAAGCACCTCCGCCTTGCAGCAGGTATACGACTTCTTCAAATTCCGTACAGGGATAAAGCTTATTTAACATTCCAATTGCATTCCCATCTGAACCATCACGAAATATAGGTATTTAGATTAAAGAAGATACCCTATATGCCGATTACAAGTAATAAGTATAGATGCGGGGGTTGAATATGCCTATCCAGATGAGGCTAGATGAAAATGGTATTCTAGTAGTAAATTATGATGATAAACATGCAAAAGAAGCAATTAGTCTTGCCATGCAAGTGAATAAGGCCTTTGCACAATTCATCAATCCAAGGCCTGATTCATCATTTACGCCGTTTCAACCTAATACTCTTGCATTTCCAATCCTGCCAAGAGCAGATCGTGAAGAACTGCAAGAGCAAATCGAAAATTTCAATAAGTTGATGCAGAAATCAGGGAGTCTTACACTATTTGAAAGTTTCAAGTCTGCTATACGGCCAAGCTCGCCTACTTCTGATCAGGAAAACGAAGGTGGGAATAGAAATAACGAGACAACAGATAAAACTGACAGTGGAAGAAGAAGAAAAAAAACTTGAATGGATCACAATTCGCGTTTGTTGCAAGAATCAGATCCCGGCTCAGCGAGACTACTAAGTAGTCCCTTGGCCGGGATGACATTGGTGAAATGAATTAGCCTGAATGACATGTAGTTGTCAAGCAAGTATCCCTAACCTACATTAATCACAATATATCGCGTGCCATATGCGTCCTGCACTAATAACAGTACTCGCTTAGTCTTTTCAACTTTGCTGAATAAATCTTTAAATTTCTTCGCGTCATTGATTGGCTGACGATTGATTTCCAAAATCACTGAGCCTCGAGCTAAACCAGCTATATCAGCAAGTGAACCTGGTTTAACAGAACTGATTACTACACCTTCACCTGGTTTGGTGCCGAGTTTAGTCGCAATATCTTCAGTAAGATTTTGAATATTAATTCCAAGCGTGCTGAGTATTTGTTGCTCGGCAGATTTTGCACTTTTATCGGCTTGATCAAGCGAACCAACAACGGCTTGAATTGTCATTTCTTTATTGTTGCGTAGTATTCCAAGCGTATGTTTGGAACCAGGTTTGTGCGCTGCAACAGTGTTTCTAAATTCACCAATGTCCAGCACCGGGTTCTTATCTAGAGAAACGATAATATCGCCCTGCTTCAAGCCCGCTTTCAAAGCTGGTGAATCTGGTTGCACTTGAGCGATCAAGATGCCCTTATTATCTTTCAATTTAAAGGTGGCTACTAAATCGCTGGTTAAAGCTTGAACTTTAACGCCAAAATAACCACGTTCGACACTACCCTTCGCAATTAATTGATCTATATTTGCTTTGGCCATATTAATCGGGATAGCAAAACCAATTCCCATGTTACCACCGGTGCGGCTTAATATTACCGTGTTAATCCCAATTACTTTGCCTTCCAGATCTAATAAAGGACCTCCAGAATTACCTGGATTAATTGCTGCATCAGTTTGTAAAAAGCTTTCGTAGCCATTAATACCAAAATTACGCCCCTTGGCACTTAATACTCCGGAAGAGAGTGAATGCGATAGACCAAAAGGATTACCAATTGCTACCACCCATTCACCAACTTCGATTTTATCTGAATCGCCTAATTGTGCGACAGGTAAATTTTTGCCATCAATTTTAAGCACTGCAATATCTGAAGGAGGATCAATGCCAATAAGCTTGGCTGGATACTCTTGTTCGTCTAATAATTTGACCGTAATTTTAGTCGCGTTTTGCACGATATGATTATTGGTTACAATGTAACCATCTTTGCTAATTATAAATCCTGAACCGCGCCGAATCATTGGTTGATTTCTGTACATAGCAGATGGATCCATTTCATCTGGGTTGAATCCTTGTTCGGTATCTGCTGCGTCGTTATCCCCGGCTACTTGCTCAGCTTGGATAGTGACCACTGCCGGTGAAACTTGTTTGGCAATGGTAGCAAAAGCTTTGCCGGTTTGTTTTAAATTAGTTAATGCTGCATCTTCAGCATAGACCGAAGAAATAGAGACACTAACTAAACAGGTTAACATTAATGTAGAAAGCAGGAATTTTATTAGTAAATTTTTCATGTAAACCTCGGTGTTCTCACAGCCAAATGAAGCGTTAATATACCTTGTTTGTATTATAATTTCCAACCTAAGCTGTGTAAATAATTCTTGAGGTTAATTACAGTGTTAGTTGGATTGTTTTCTGATTAGAATATGTTGCGCGATTTGCTGCGCCTGTGTTCTGAGCTCAGGTACCGCGATTGACTCCCACAACATGCCGTGCAAGGCAAAACCTAAAGTGTATAGATTAGCCTGTAGCTCTAAGGAAGAGTTTGTTTGCAGCCCTTTGCTTAAAGGACCAGCCTGGATAATTTGCCGCGAGAATAAGTTATTCAATAATTTTGAATCAACCTTGGAGTAGTCAGTAAGTAAACCGGCACAATCAACTGCAACATCGTAACTAGCCTGGTGTGTTGTACCCGCCTGCTTATAATCAATCTGCACCGTAGCACCTGGTTCCACTTTAT
>CAYPGU010000074.1:0-6894 GCA_964409995.1 uncultured Legionellaceae bacterium
GAACTCGCGACCCCAACCTTGGCAAGGTTGTGCTCTACCACTGAGCTATTCCCGCGTTAAAAAAGGATTCTACAGATTATTAATAATGAGTCAAGTCCTATTCGGAAATCCGCAACGTACCCCACGCTGCATGCAGGTAGAGCAGCATGGACCAAATAGTTAAAATTACTGATACATACAGCAATACAAAACCAACCAACACCATATAGTTATCTACATCAATAAATCGTGGCTGTGATAATAAAATAGCGATTGAAGTCATTTGTAGGAAGGTTTTAATTTTACCCATAAAAGCCACCGAGACGCGTCTACTCTGACCGTAGGTTGCCATAACCTCTCGTAAGGCAGATATCACTATCTCGCGGCTCACAATGATAATTGCAGGGATAGAAAATATAAACGTTGAGTAGCTTTCTACTAACAAAGTTAAAGCCGCCACAACAATCAATTTATCCGCAACCGGATCTAAAAACGCACCGAAGCGTGATTCTTGGTGTAACTTTCTAGCTAAGTAGCCATCAAGCCAATCCGTTAGACAGGCAAAAACAAAAATTCCTGTGGTGATTAAATAACCCCAAACGTTGCCCCAATAATAAGCAACAATAAAAATTGGGATTAAAACAATCCGCAACCAGGTTAATAAATTTGGAATATTATAATATGACCTATTTGTTTTGCGCATAATTAAACTACTCATCATTTAAGGCAGCATATATCCTTTTTGCCAATACTAAACTAATCCCTGGCACGGCTGCCAATTCTTCTACAGTAGCACAACGAACCTCTTGTAAGCCACCAAATTGACGTAATAATTCACGGCGGCGTGCAGCCCCAACCCCAGCTATATCCTCTAGAACAGAATGTAACTGGCGCTTGGCGCGTTGCTTGCGATGTCCCGTAATTGCAAAGCGATGTGCTTCATCCCGGATCCGTTGTAACAAATGCAATGAAGTGGAATCAGAACTCAAGTGCACCTCTTGCGCACCAGGTGCTAAGTATAATTTTTCTAGCCCTGGCTTTCGTTCCGGCCCTTTGGCAATACCTAAGATCTTAACCCCATTTAACGCCAACTCTTTTGCAACCTTTTCCGCACGCGACAATTGGCCTTTGCCACCATCGACTATTAGCAGATCGGGAAACTCTTCATGGTTTTGTTGCATTTTAACAAAATGTCGCTGCAACGCCTCTTCCATAGCTGCATAATCATCGCTGGCTGCAGCAGTTTTAATTTTAAAGCGTCTATATTTAGCTTTGACTGGCCCTGAGCTATCAAAAACCACACACGATGCAATTGTGCCCTGCCCTTGTGTATGACTAACATCAAAGCATTCAATGCGTTTTAAACTACCATTTAAACCTAAAGCATGCCCCAATTCAGACATTTGATTTGCTGTTTGTGCATCTTGTGCTAAATGCGCATTCAAACCTTGTTCAGCACTGCTTTGTGCCATTTCAATCCAGCGCGCGCGATCACCACGCACCGAATGCGAAATTTTAATTGTTTTGAACAGACTTTCTTTTAGCGCAGCGCTGATTGTATCAGTCCCTTCTAACTTTGTCGGCACTAAAATTTCATTAGGAAACAAATTGCCTTTGGGCAAATTGATATAGTATTGCAATAGGAAATTCTCAAGAATTTCAGCTTTACTATTGTTTAAATTTAATTCATTGACTGGGAAAAATTGCTTCGAGCCAAGCATGCGCCCATCGCGAATACTTAAGACTTGAATGCAAGCGTTGCGACCACTATGCGCCACCCCCAGAATGTCAATATTCTGTGAGGCATTTGGATCAGCAATAATTTGTTGTTTTTGTACTGCACGCATCGCGACAATTTGGTCGCGTATGCGTCCAGCGTGTTCATAATCCTGCCGTTGTGAATATAGTTCCATTTTGGTAATTAATTGCTGTAATACTTCATCAGTTTTACCAAGTAAGAATAATTGCACACTACGTACATCTTGCGCATAGGTTTTTGGATCAATTAAACCCACACATGGCGCTGTACAGCGTTTTATTTGGTATTGCAAACATGGTCTAGTGCGACCTCTGAAATAACTTTTATCACATTGGCGTAATTGAAAAGTTCTTTGCAACAAATCAATCGTACTGCGTACTGAAGTGGTGCTTGGATATGGGCCATAAAAATCCCCTTCTCCTTGAGTACTACCACGATAAAAGGTAAGTTGCGGGTATTCATCTTGGGTGGTTAAGTAAATATATGGATAAGATTTATCATCGCGGAATAAAATATTATAGCGCGGCTTTTGCTCACGAATTAATTGCCATTCGAGTAATAACGCTTCGACTTCAGTACGGGTAATAGTAAAGTGGATATCAGCAATCAATTCCACCATATGCGCAGTTTTTGCATCTTTGCGCCCGGTAAAATAGCTTGCAACTCGATTTTTTAAACTTTTGGCTTTTCCAACGTAAATGACTTTGCCCGCAGCATCGAGCATAGAATACACGCCGGGTTTAATAGGAAGATTGGACAGGAAAGCACTAAAGTCTTTCAGGATTACTCCGCTTCTACTGGCTCACTTTCTTCTAATGGCTCAGATGCTAATTGTTGATGGGGTTCTAATCTTTCAGTATCTAGAATGCCATGACGAATTGCCAAATGAGTTAACTCGACATCGCTGGATACATCTAATTTGTCGAAGAGTCGATAACGATAACTATTAACTGTTTTAGGACTTAAACAAAGTTTGATTGAAATATCTTGTACTGATTGCCCAGCCGTGATCATCATCATTACTTGTAATTCGCGTTCCGATAATAAATCCAAAGGCGAACCTTCAGAATCAGTTACTTTACGCAAAGCTAACTGTTGCGCAATGTCAGGACCAATATAACGTTTACCAGCAAATACGGAACGAATCGCAATTACCATTTCATCAATACTTGAGCCTTTGGTAAGATAGCCTACAGCACCAGCTTGTAAAAATTTAGATGGAAATGGTTCTTCACCATATACGGTCAAAGCAATGACCTTAGTCTCAGGATTATTGCGGAGCATTTTGCGTGTTGCTTCAAGTCCGCCTATGCCAGGCATCTTAACATCCATCAACACTACGTGGGGACGTTTTTCTTTAGCAACGCGAACCGCCTCTTCACCGCTGCGCGCTTCGCCAATTACATTTATACCCTTAACGTCAGATAACAATCTTCCAACGCCAGCACAAACAATGTCGTGATCATCAACAATTAGAACGTTGATCAATGAGTATCTCCTGTAACGCGCATATATACCTAACGCATTTAAATCTAAGCACAAAATAAAGGAAATGACAACTTGTGGTAAACAACTTGTTTCATTCCCTTTTTTAAGTCTCGGTACTCAGAAAAGTCCGGAAGATTAGTCAGCTTCTTCTTCTAATTCTTCTTCATCTTCGTCTTCGTATTCTTCGTCTTCTTCATCTTCTTCATCAGTGTCCAGAGCGTCATCACAAATTAAAGCTTGGAATAATAGGACTTCAGTTTCATTTTTTGGATGCACAACTAAATCGTTCGCCAAATCATAACCCTCTTGTAATGCTTTAGAAATTTGTTCTTCGAATTCAGCAATGTTCTTATTGCTGCCAGTGATCAGTTTATATGGTGACATGTGTTGCTCCTTAAGTCGTTCAGTTGATATGTTGAGAGACAGGGATTGATTCGCGCCATCCATGGCGCTCACCCTACGGGCCGCTGCGCGGTCCAAATTTGCAATCCTGCAAATTTGTCGAACCCTGGTCCCAGGGTTCTAACCTCTATCCTGCAATCTTAAAATAACATTCTTTATAAGACTGTTATTTTAAGATTGGCGGAGAGACAGGGATTCGAACCCTGGAGGGGCGTAAACCCCTAACGGTTTTCAAGACCGCCGCAATCGACCACTCTGCCATCTCTCCGTCGAGCAGTGTACTAAAGTTGTTATTGAAATAGAACTACCACAATTAAATATTTTAAAATTATTTTTTTAAGTCGAGAGACAAGGATTGGTTCCGCAGTTCATGGGGCCCACACGACATGCCGCTTTGCGGTGCAAATTTACCCGGAAGTAGAACTACCACAATTTCAGGGATTGACTTGTAGCGTCTAGGCCATATATATCTCGTAGGTGTGTTATAATACACAGGACATAAATATACGTGCTTATGGAGGCTATTGTATATGCAACATAACTTAAATACGGTTTCTACGGTTTCCCCGAGTGTTTTAGCAACTAACAAAGTCATCAGAAATACTTTCTTGCTATTATCGCTGACAGTGCTCTTTAGTGCTTTCACTGCATTTATTTCAACTCAGGTGCAGATTGTAATGCCATTCTGGGTCGTACTTATAGGCTACTTCGGCTTATTATACTTAACTAGCGCCACAGCTAATTCAGCGATGGGATTATTCTCGGTATTCCTGTTTACCGGGTTTATGGGCTTTACCCTCGGGCCGATGTTAAATTATTACATCCAAGGTTTTAGCAATGGTTCTGAATTAATTGCAGCTTCATTAGGCGCTACTGGTGCAATTTTCTTTGCTCTGTCTGGTTATGCGATGGCGACCCGCAAGGACTTCAGTTACATGGCTGGTTTCTTGTTCGTTGGTTTGATGGTTGCACTACTGGCAAGCATCGTTGGATTGTTCTTTAATGTCCCTGGTATGCAATTGGTTATTTCAGCAGCAATCGTGTTACTAATGGCTGGTTACATTTTGTTTGAAGTAAGCCAATTGGTGCATGGTGGCGAAACTAACTACATACTTGCCACTGTATCTCTATACGTAAGCTTGTTTAACATGTTCGTCAATTTATTACATCTGTTAAGCATTTTTGCTGGACGAAGAGAGTAACTAATATAGCCCCGCTAATACCGGGGCTTTTATTTGACGCAAAAGCATGATTTTCACTCTTATAGTTCGCTCCAATCTTTACACTAGTAATTCTGCATTACAGTTTGCCAACGCCATAATTCAAGAACAACATAAAATTAACGCTGTTTATTTTTTACTCGATGGTGCATATCATGCTAACCAGTTTATTGATTTACCAACTGATGAACCAAATATGAATCTACAATGGCGTCAATTCTCACAAATTAATGATATAGACTTGATCGTTTGCGCTGCCTCTGGTTTACGGCGTGGTGTGAATGCGAATAACTTGCTCAATCGATTTAAAATCGGCAGCATTGGTCAACTAGTTGAGAGCTGTGCGCAAGCTGATCGCGTAGTAAGCTTATGAAAACATATTTATTTATTTTTCAAACCGCACCTTACGAAAGTACCAAAGCTTTGGAAGGAATCGAATTGGCCTTAGCGATCGCCGCCTTCGCCCAAACTGTTTCCATCATTTTTACTGATAATGGTATATTACAATTACTTAAGCACCAAACTGCCGGGGTAATTTCTTTTAAAGATTTTACCAAGGTGTATAAAGGCTTAGATATATTCGATGTGAAAGATGTTTATCTGGATGGCTCTAGTTTGCAGAAATTTAATTTGAATCCAGAGAATTTATTAATTTCGACGACTGTGGTTGATAGCAAAAAGATTAATGAACTAATTAACCAGCACCAAATTGTGCTAACGTTTTGATTATGGCAAATACTTTACATATTTTAACTAAACAAAAAATTCCTAGTGAGTTTGAATCAATCGACAATGATTCGGCGGTGGTGTTAACCCAAGATGCGGTTTATTTATTACTATCTTCCATATTCAGCACATTAAATGATAAAAAAATATTTGCTCTAGCTAGCGATCTACAAGCCCGTGGTATTGAACCTGGCTCGAATGTTGAAGTAGTAGACTATCAACAATTAGTTAATTTGGTAATTAAATATTCTAATAATGTAACCTGGTGAACCATGTCAGATGATTTTGAAACCACCGAAGATGGATTTTTAAAAAATTTATCAGATTGGAACTTAGACGTTGCTGAGATTCTTGCCCAGCGGCAAAATATCAAACTAACACCGGAACACTGGGATATAATTTTACTACTGCGTGAATTTTATTTGGAATATAACGCTGCTCCTTCGATGCGTACCTTAGTGAATTTAGTCCAAACTAAACTGGGGGCAGAAAAAGGCAATAGCATTTATTTACATAAGCTCTTTCCAGTGAGCCCATCCCTACAAGCCAATAATATCGCAGGATTACCCAAACCAATTAGGTGTATTTAAGCTTAACAGAGTTCTTTTTTCGAAAAAGAACTATAATTGTTGGAGAGTTTTTGTAGAGGTTGGGGATGTTTGATAAAGCCTTTTCATTAATAGAATTAATGGTTGTAATTGCAATTGTAGCAATTTTAAGTGCCGTTTCAGTTCCTGCTTACAAAGATTACGTAACAAAGGCTAAGCTAACCAGCGATGTAGTATATTTCCTTGATGGATTGGCACAAAGATCTCAGGTTCAGTTTGAAACTACTGGCCAATTTGCTACTAATGATGATTTGGGACTGCCGGTTGCTGATCCGCCAAATTACGTATTTCCATATATTTCTTACTTAGGACTAAATGATAATCCACCCTCCTCGCCTGGAAATTGTCATAATGGCCAAATACTTGCATATGTTAGTAATTATGATGGGGATGGCATGGTTGATAATACTGCCCCGATTGCCATCATTTCTATAATGATGGTAGAAGTTGACGGAATCATGCACAAGTTCTGCTACTACATGGAATCAGATGATGGTTTTACAAGCACCACAAATCGTGAAATACTAAATGGTTGTACTAGAGAAACCAATGCATCAAATTTCGCTGGTGCAGTAAGTACTTATATACAAACAGCTTGTCAATAGATCCCGGATAACTGCAGGGCAGTTTCCGGGATGACAATCTTTAAAGTTTTCTTGGATGACAATCTTTAAGGTTTTCTTGGATGACAAGTTGTAAAGTTTTTCGCGAT
>CAYPGU010000074.1:6994-8975 GCA_964409995.1 uncultured Legionellaceae bacterium
GACAATCTTTAAAGTTTTCTTGGATGACAATCTTTAAAGTTTTCTTGGATGACAATCTTTAAAGTTTTCTTGGATGACAAGTTGTAAAGTTTTTCGCGATCACAATCTTTAAAGAGTAGTTACGCCACCCATGTATGGCTGCAGTACTTTAGGTATTTGGATACTACCGTCTTCTCGTTGGTAATTTTCTAATACTGCAATTAAGCAACGTCCTACTGCTAAACCAGAGCCATTCAAAGTATGCACAGGTTCCGGACGTTTGGCATTTGGATTACGCCAACGCGCTTGCATGCGACGTGCTTGGAAGGCTTCCGTGTTAGAACAAGAGGAAATCTCGCGATAAGTATTTTGCCCCGGTAACCAGACTTCGATGTCATAGGTTTTAGCGGCAGAAAAACCCATATCCCCTGTACATAAAGACAAAACTCGATATGGTAATTCTAGTTTCTGTAATACAGTTTCTGCATGTTGCAGCAGCTCTTCTAAAGCGCGGTAAGAATCCTCTGGTTTGACGATTTGCACTAATTCTACTTTTTCAAATTGGTGCTGTCGTATCATACCTTTGGAATCTTTGCCATACGTGCCAGATTCTTTGCGAAAACATGGTGTATGAGTAGTAAACTTTAGCGGCAAATCCTTTTCTTCTAAGATTTGTTCACGCACAATATTAGTTAAAGATACTTCCGCGGTAGGGATTAACCATAGATCATTGGCTGTACCAAATTGATCGTCGATAAATTTAGGAAATTGACCGGTGCCATATAGAGCATCTGCTTTAACTAATAATGGAACGTACTTTTCTGTATAACCGTGCTCTTGAGTATGTAAATCTAACATAAATTGCGCCAATGCACGCTGCAAACGTGCAACGCCAGCACTTAATACTACAAAACGCGCACCAGAAATCTTAACTGAAAGATCAAAATCCATCCCGCCAGCTACACATGGAGCCAGGTCAAAATGTTCTTTCGGAGTAAAATTAAATTTAGGAATCGTTCCCCAATCACGCACTACAACATTATCTGTTTCATCAGCGCCAACCGGTACTGATTCGTGCGGGATATTGGGCATGGCTAATAACATGTCGTTAATTTGCGTTTGCAAATTAAGCAGCAACTGTTCTTTTTGCACCAATTCTTCGCCTAGCTTTGATACTTGTTGCATCTGAGCAGACACATCTTTGCCTTGCGCTTTGGCTATACCTATTTCTTTGGACTGACTGTTGCGTTGTTGCTGAATTTCTTGGGTTGCAACTTGCAGCACTTTGCGTTTTTGCTCGAAACTATTGAATTGTTCAATATCAAGCTTATAACCCCTGTTTGCCAACTTTTTGGCTACGCCAACAACATCATTGCGCAACAATTCTATATCTAACATTTGCTCTTATAACTCGCTAATTACTTCTATATTTTTTGGTGGCACAAAATTAAAATTCAAATCAGAAATTTTGATATTATTTTTAACTTGCGAAAATTCGAATACTGAAAGTTGCCCTAATGGATCTTGTAAACGCAAAATTCTAATCTTGCCGTCCACAAACCCGACTTCAACTGCAACAAAAGATGCATCAGCAGCTTTAGGAGTTAGTCTGAAACAGCGATCCATCGATGGGTCTTTTACTTCTGCAACATTAAAATCACGCTGTAATTGCTTTAACTCAGCGAATAAAAAGCTCACCGGTGATAAATTAAAATTGCTTTTGAATGGCTTTATGATTACTTGTTCTAACAATACATCGTAATTCCACAATGTCGAGCCATCAGTTACAACCAGTGACTTATCTGGTTGTTCAATTTCCCAGCGAAATAAATTGGGGCGTTTGAATTCCATATTGCCAGAGGATTCTTGTAAAACCTTGCGTTGCGCACTAATCACGGTTTGATGAAAATTAGCTTCCATTGTATTTACTTGTGCAAGGATACTGTTAAATTGTTGTGCGACGCTTTCGCTAGTTTTAGCAGTTGGCTCAGGAGGGGTTTGT
>CAYPGU010000075.1:0-8972 GCA_964409995.1 uncultured Legionellaceae bacterium
CTGGCAATACACCGCCTGCAGATGTTCGGAAACCAGCCTGGCTAACAATATCATTAATAGTTATGGACGCATAACGCATGACATCGTTAACCTCAGCTAGATTCTGTGCTAATTTATAACTACCACGCGTAGCCGAAAAAATTTGCAACATAACTATGATCAAAAATGCACCTAAAACCATGCTAATTAACAAACCAACCAGGCTCATGCCCTTAACTTTGTTCCGCCATAATTTACGCATTTTTTTCTCCTGCTTACTATTCTTGTAAGCCAATCCCATCGAGTGATCCAACATCTGTATTGGTGCCATCATCAAATTTAACCATTAAGCGCAACTCGTTTTCAGAATCTGCAAATTTTAATGCTTCTTGGTAACTAATCTGTTTGTTTTTATACAATTCAAATAAAGCTTGATCAAAAGTTTGCATGCCAACACTATGCCCCTTAGCCATATACCCTTTTAGTAAATCAACTTCACCTTTTTTAATGCAGCTTTGTATTACCGGTGTATTGATTAAAACCTCTATGGCTGCAACTCGACCTGTCCCATCAAGTTTAGGTAGTAACTGCTGCGCTACAATTGCGCGGAGGTTTAATGATAATTCTAGCCAAATTTGAGCATGTTTGGTGGCAGGGAAGAAATTAATGATCCGATCCAGGGCTTGGTTGGCATTATTCGCGTGTAAAGTCGCTAAACATAAATGTCCGGTCTCAGAAAATTGAATCGCATATTCCATGGTTTCACTGCTGCGTATTTCACCAATTAAAATTACATCTGGAGCCTGACGCAAAGTATTTTTCAAAGCTATACCATATGATTCAGTGTCTATTCCCACTTCTCGTTGCGTAATAATACAATTGGCATGCTCATGAATAAATTCAATTGGATCCTCAATCGTAACAATATGACCATTGCTATTTTCATTTCTTTCACGCAACATAGCTGCCAAAGTCGTACTTTTACCGACACCTGTGGCGCCAGATAAAATTACCAAACCACGCTTATCCATCGCTAACTCACTCAAAACTGGCGGTAGTGACAAAGAGCTTAACCTCGGAACCTCTGCATTGATGCGGCGCAAAACTGCTCCAACATGAAACCGTTCATAAAAAGCACTGACACGAAATCTACCCGCAACCTGTGTTTGAATTGCAAAATTTAATTCTTTACGTTGCGCAAACTCTTGGCGCTGCTTATCATCCATCAAGCTTAAAACCATGTTTTTTGCTTTATCTGGTGTTAATATGTCTTTATCTAAGCCATCGATTACGCCATTAACTTTGATAGAGACTGGCTTGCCAGCAGTAATGAATAAATCTGATGCGTCCAATTCAACCATTTTTTTCAAAATTGCATCAAAATTCATTTTATACCTTTATCATTCAAATAGTTCTTTATTTTCGGCTTTGGCGTATGCATCTTCGCGCTTAATTAGCTCGTTTTTTACTAATTTTTGTAAACATTGATCTAAAGTTTGCATACCAACCGCTTGTCCAGTTTGTATAACAGAATACATTTGTGGGATTTTTGCTTCGCGAATTAAATTTCGAATAGCTGGAGTAGCCAACATGATTTCATGTGCAGCAATTCGACCACCACCAGCTTTTTTCTCAATTAAAGTTTGTGAAATTACAGCGCGTAAAGATTCTGATAGCATCGAACGCACCATATCTTTTTCACCACCAGGAAACACGTCAATCACGCGATCTATGGTTTTTGCTGCTGAGGTTGTATGTAATGTTCCAAATACCGTATGCCCAGTTTCAGCCGCTGTAAGTGCTAAGCGGATTGTTTCCAAGTCGCGCATTTCACCAACTAGTATTACATCTGGATCTTCGCGCAAAGCAGAGCGCAAGGCATTGCTAAAACTTAAAGTGTCTTTAAAAACTTCGCGTTGCGAAATCAAACTTTTCTTTGACTGATGCACAAATTCGATCGGATCTTCTACGGTTATTATATGCTTCGCATTATTTGTATTCACGTGATCGATCATTGCCGCCAATGTAGTACTTTTACCAGAACCTGTGGGTCCAGTAACCAGAATTAAACCACGTGGGTATTCAGCGATATTTTTAAATAATGCTGGGGTGCCTAATTCATCCAAGGTTATTACATTCGATGGAATAGTTCGGAAAACGCCTGCTGAACCATGAAATGTATTGAAAACGTTAACACGAAAACGTGCGAGTCCCGGAACCTCAAACGCGAAGTCGGTTTCTAATTCTTCCTCATATACCTTGCGTTGATGATCGTTCATGATATCGTATATCAAACCATGCACATCCTTATTGGTTAAGGCAGGTACATCAATTTTTCGAATGTGGCCATCGACCCGGATAATAGGCGGCATATCCGCAGACAAATGCAAATCTGAAGCTTTGTTCTTAACACTAAATGCTAAAAGTTCTGTTATATCCACCCTGACCCCTGACCTTTAAACAACCTGGTAAATGCTGCGGCTGCTCCTATACCTCATTTAAGTATAGGCAAATAGTACGTGCTTTAGGCCGCAGGCCACACATAATTAGTTGTTCAACCAATTATTTTAGACCTTGGCTGGGTTGAAAACCGTAAAAATTGGTGGTATAAATGACTAGATTAAAATATGTAGTACGGTATAGGTAGGGCATTCTTATGTTTATGTCGCAGTTGCAAGAAGCGCTGTTGTTTACAATTCACTCAGTCTTTAGTGTTTATATAGCAATTGTTTTATTACGTTTTATTCTGCAATTAGTGCGCGCCAATTTTTATAACCCAGTAGCACAATTTGCGGTCAAAATTACAAACCCACTTGTAATACCATTACGCAAAATTATCCCAAGCGTAGCCAAAATAGATTTATCGACTTTAATATTAGCCTTGTTGTTACAAGGACTAGAAATAATTCTGCTTTTAACGATTAAAGGTTTTAGCGTAGCCAGCGCATCTGCGATAGGCGGCATTTTAGTTTGGAGTTGTGGCGAAATTATAGATTTGATGTTGCTGATTTTATTAATCGCCACCTTAATTAATGTAATTTTAAGTTGGGTACAACCAAACAGCTATAACCCAACCGCAGTGACTATTGAACAAATAACTAATCCATTGTACACGCCAGTACGCAGAGTGGTACCTACAATTGCAATGTTAGATTTGAGTCCAATGATCGTGATGTTTCTAATTACCCTGTCAAGAATCTTAATTGCAGATCCAATTATTTTGCTTGGAAAAAGTCTTTATAGGTAAAATATGGATTCAGTTCAAGAATTAACCATTGATGTACCACATTACTCGATTGCCGCAATATCTTGGGGCCCGGAAGATGGTAAGCCCATTTTAGCTTTGCATGGTTGGTTAGATAATGCTGCCAGCTTCCTGCCATTAAAACCTTATCTAGAAAATTTTAGATTTGTCGCAATTGATCTACCAGGCCATGGCTTTTCTAGTCACCTGCCGCAAGGGACATACTTACATTTAATCGATTACGTTGCGCACGTAGTTAATGTCATGGATAGCTTGGGTTGGCAAAAATGTTCTTTACTTGGACATTCATTAGGCGCTGGAGTTGCTTCGATGGTCGCGGGTGTAATTCCTGATCGGATCGAAAAACTAGGCTTAATTGATGGTGTTGGCCCTATTACGGCTAATCCAGAACAATTGCCAGAACTAATGCGCGATTCGATTATTGAATATGCAAATATAGCAAAACGTCAACCGAGAGTATTTGCGAATAAAGAAGAAGCGATCAATGCGCGCTTAATGGCCTCCAAGATGCACTTGAACTCCGTTAAGTTATTAATTGAACGCGGTTTAAAAATTCATGAAAAAGGCTTTACCTGGCGCACTGATCAAAGATTATTGTTTACGCCTTTAGCTATGCTAACCGAAGAGCAGGTGAAACCATTTCTGCAAAATATCACCTGTCCAACTACATTATTGCGTCCTGCTTTAGGCTGGCCATATGACGAGAAGCTTTTTGATCAACGAATAAAATACATTAAAGATATAACAATCCATAGGATCCCTGGCGAACATCACATCCATATGGACCATCCAGAATTAGCTGGCAAAATTTTAGAAGATTTTTTTAATTAATTATGTTTATCCCTTTAAGTCTATATATTCACATTCCATGGTGTGTGCGTAAATGCCCATATTGTGATTTTAATTCGCATGCGTTGCAAGGTAAATTGCCTGAGCAACAATATCTTGATGCCTTATTAGATGATTTAAAAACTGATTTACCATTGGTGCAAAATCGAGCAATCAAAAGTATTTTTATTGGCGGCGGCACACCTAGTTTGATTTCACCTGTTGGTATAGAATATTTATTAAACAACATAAGTAAATTATTACAATTAGACTCAAATGTAGAAATTACTCTCGAAGCAAATCCTGGCACAATTGAGCATCATGATTTTGCTGAATTTAAAACCGCAGGAATTAATCGTGTATCTCTCGGTGCACAGAGTTTTGATGACCATAAATTGCAAATCTTAGGCCGCATTCATAAGTCAATTGATATTATTCATGCTGTAGAAAAACTACATGCAATTAATTTTCAATCTTTCAACATCGATCTGATGCACGGCTTACCAGCACAAACTGTCGACCAGGCATTATTAGATTTACAAACTGCACTTGATTTGCATGCGCCGCATATTTCCTGGTACCAACTGACTATCGAACCAAATACCGTATTTTATAAATATCCACCCAAATTACCAAATGATGATTTAACTTGGGAAATTCAAACTAGAGGCGAAGCTTTATTAGCTGCGGCTGGATTTGAACATTATGAAGTTTCGGCGTTTGCTAAAGCTAATCACGAGTGCCAACATAATTTAAATTATTGGTCGTTTGGTGATTATTTAGGCATTGGCGCAGGCGCACATGGCAAAATAACCAATCCAATATCTGGGCAAATCACTAGAACCTGGAAAACTCGTTTACCTAAAGATTATCTTGACCCAACTAAAGGGTATTTAGCAGGAAGCTCAACTTTAAGTACCGCAGAAATCCCTGCCGAATATATGCTAAATCAACTACGTGTAAATAGACCGATTGCTTTAGAGAACTTCACACAGCGCACTGGCTTGCCAATCTCCAGCATTGTTGCGATACTAAAGACAGCTGAAACTCGCGGCCTGGTAAGTTTAAATGATAATATATTGCGTGTAACTGAACTTGGCCAACGCTTTTTAAATGATCTATTACAATTGTTTATGCATGAGGTGATCTATGATTAATATTGAATTCACTCCGACTGTAGATGAAGCAGCACAGGCTACTTTTGATTTTCTAAGCAATCGCCCGATCATGTCATTCATGTTAAAAATTATGAAAGTTTCTTGCGTATTATTGGCCATAGGCTTTGTTATAACTGCAATCGGCAAGAGTATCCGAGTCCAAGATATCGCCGCCTTGATCATGGCTTTAGTTTGGTTGATCTTTTATAAACGCATCAACCACTGGCTAATCAAACGCAATTTGCGCCTACGTAAATTTGATGTATTTAAACAATCATTGAGCATAGATTCCAGAGCAATTACCGCGACTACCGCAAACAATTTCATGCATAAAGTGGAATGGAAAAGCGTTAAGTTTGTTTTAAAAAATGCCAAAGGATATATAGTGCCATTGACTGGTTTCAGTAATGCGGGAAAGTTTTTCTGGATTCCGTTTTCAAGTTTGGATGCGAGCACCAACAAGGAATTGGAATCTGTTTTAGAACAAGCAAAGATTAAAGTTAAGAGTATATAGATTGTCAATTATTTGATCTTAGTCCAGCATAGGCATGATTATAACAAATAGCGCAGCTTGGCTGTTCCGGTATAGTCTGTATAGTTTTGACGCACTTCGTAATCAAATTCTAACTGCAACTGCAGATCACGTAACATATAGAATACAACATCAGCACCCAACCTTAAAGCAACACGCGCAGGCGTATTAACTACATTAAAGCTCTCACTGCCAACCAAAAAATTAGCGGTGGTAGTTTGCGCAGAGTTGATTAGATCATATGTAACTAGAGCACGTAATTGACGCGCACCTAGATTCCACCAGCCATCATCTAATCTTAATCTAGGACCAACGCCAACAGTTAAAACACTTTGATTTGTTTTTGTGCTTACGCTCAATGCCGCAGCACTACCTGATTCATTATATGCTGGCTGATGCATAAATAAGTATTCCAAAGTTGCAAGCGGAGCTACTGAAAAACCATCCCACAATTCAAAATTCTTACCGAGGTTTGCTCTAGCACCAACGGTATAGCTAGAATAACTGGAGTTGGTGTTTAGAGAGTATGAATTAATACCTATAACTCTATTGCCTTTATTTTGATTAAATGCCGCAGTTAATAACCATTCAAAAAACTTTTCAAAGTCAAAGATTTGCACACCATAAACCAAGCCATGATAACCAATAATGCTTGTACTATTATTATAATTTGGGCCCTCATTAACTCTAGAGTTACTGTTCGCCAAACCAATTCCAATCATATCTTCATCGCAGAATTTATGATCCAAACCAATAATCACCCCAGCGGAGCGTGCTTTGTATGCATTAATTTTACTAGTCTGACTTTGATTGGCTATACTGCCAAAAGTACCTATCCATACAGCATTATCTATATCTATGTCGCCAGCATTAATCCCTGAAGTGTAACCATCTTGCAAATTACTTTTTAATGCCGCAATGCGAGTTTCAATCCTACGAAACACCCCATTTTGTATAGCTATATTGGTCGCAAAACTGCTGGAGTTAGGGGCCAGCTCACTAAGGAAAGAGTTAAGTTGTGCATTTGATGTGGCAGAATTTGCTGCATCTATTAGTGTTTGCTGCCCAGGATTGGTAATGTTCGCCGCCATATTATCTAAAACCACCGCTACTTCATAATTAAATCCAGGATTTGCTCTTTGCGCAAAGGTTAATCTTACCGGTGGAATTGTCAAGGCACGAACAATAAATGACGTAGTTGTGAATAGATACTCCCAGCCAGTGCTTGGGAGCAAATTTACAGTAGTTGCATTAGCCGACAGTGAGGCGCCAGATATTAAGGTCCAAGGTCCTGTAGCGGATCCAGGCATGGTGACATTTATCGTGCTGTTGTCTAGAATTATTGCTGCATCACTGGAAGTTAAACTATCATAGGTGGTGTCATCAGTAATTGTAAAATTTTGTGTACCTGTACTTGTATAATTTGCTGCAGATAGAGTTCTATTGCCACTTATATTTGCAACACCGCTATTGGTTAAGGTTAAACCAACCATAGTAATATTTCCAGAAATATTGAGTGTGCCGCTGCTGGTTAGATTATTATTGGTTAGCGTAGTATTACCAGTTACATTTATAATCTTGCTACTGTTGATTAGGTTAGCAACATTTGATCCTGCAGCTAATTCTAGGATGCTACCATTACTAATATTATTATTAATTGTGCCAGAGGATGAACCGAAGCTATGATTTAGCTTTAATACCGCAGTTCCACCACTAATATTTATAATCCCAGCGTTGCTGGAAGTCGCCGGTGGTATATAGGTTCCAGAACTCAAGCTCAATGTTCCACTAGCACCAATCGTTAATACACTACTAGAGGATAAATTTGCCGCACCAGCTTGTATAGTACCTGCATTAATAATTGTAGCTCCAGTATGACTGGCCGTACCACCATATAGGAAGGTTCCAGTACCAGTTTTGGTTATAGAACCTGCACCACTTATTAAGCCGTTATATGTTAAAGTAAAGGTAGGATCAACTTGTATAGTAGCTGCAGATGTTAATGAAACACTGCGACTAGCGGATAATGTGAATGAAGCCGTTGTCTGTAAGGTTCCGCCAGCAAAAGCAAGATTACTTGTGCCTAAATTAGCATCGGCACTAACACTCACAGTACCTGCGGTAAAGGTCGTAGTGCCACTATTTGTATTAGCACCACCTAATATTAATGTACCAGTACCAGTTTTATTTAATGTGCCAGCACCTGCCATGATACCGTTGTAAGTTAAAGTGAAGGTAGGATCAACTTGAATTACCGTTGAACCTATAGTAATCCCGCGATTGACGTCGAGGGTAAAAGTACCCGCAGCTTCTAAGGTGCCGCTGCTTAAAACTAACTTACCGGGGGTTGCAACTCCTGGTGCCGCACCTAAATTACTATCCGCTGTAATAATTAAAGTGCCAGCACTAATAGTAGTTATGCCAGAATATGTATTAGTACCACCCAATGATAAAATACCAGTACCTGTTTTGGTTAAATTATTAGCACCAGCAATTATACCGTTATATGTTAAGGTAAACGTTGGATCAACTTGTATAGTACTAGCAGCACTTAAAGAAATACCACGATTAGCATTCAGGGTAAATGTAGCTGCTGCCTGTAAAATGCCTCCATTTAGAACAATAATACCGGCAGTAGCAACACCTGGTACCGCGCCTAGATTACTATCATCACTAACACTTAAGGTACCGGTAGTAATTCTAGTTGGCCCACGATATGAATTACTCGTCGAAGACAAAGTGACCACATTCGAGTTAGAGGACATTTGCAGTGTTAAACCAGAATCTAAATTCCCAACTGGAGCCAAGGGATCACCCTGAATAGCAAATGGGACTGCTAAATTCGCGCTACCGTTAAATAGAGCTGTGGCTAATCTAAATAAAAACACATCATTTGCAAAACCTGTGCCATTATTTCCTCCAGAACCACCTGCTGTACTATTGCCAGAAATACTTACCCCATTTCCAAAAGCAATGGTAGAACCATCACCAACGAAAACAGCACCACCTATACCAGCGCCACCACCACCAGTGGTAGTGCTGCCAGCACCTGCATAAAATCCACCGGAACCGGCAGTGCTAGTAGGACCACCACCGCCACCACCACCAAATCCGCCGCCGCCGCCACCGGCAAAGGTTCGTTGATTGCCACCGCCGCCACCGCCGAAACCGCCACCACCCCCACCAGAAGCCCTCCCTGCAACATTACTAC
>CAYPGU010000076.1:0-8955 GCA_964409995.1 uncultured Legionellaceae bacterium
GTTAAGGTCAAAATATCTACTTCTGCACGTAAGGCTTTAAAGCGTTCTTTCTGCCTCACGCCAAACCGATGCTCCTCATCGATGACGAGCAAACCTAAATTATTGAATTTTACATCTTCTTGCAGCAGTTTGTGTGTACCAATCACAATATCGCATGTTCCATCGAGCAATCTTTTCTCAACTTCAACTTGCTCCTTTTTGGTACGAAAACGCGATATAACTTCAACCTTAACTGGAAACTCTGCAAAACGATCAGCAAAATTCTCATAATGCTGCTGCGCTAACAAGGTAGTAGGCACTAAGACTGCCACTTGTTTGCCACCCTGCACTGCTAAAAATGCTGCGCGCATAGCAACTTCGGTTTTACCAAAACCAACATCGCCACAGACCACGCGATCCATTGGCTTAGAATTGGTCAAATCACTTATCACTTGATCAATTGCATTTTGTTGATCAATAGTTTCCTCAAATGGGAAAGCATTAGCAAATGCAGCATAATTTTCATCTGGTTCTGGGAAAGCAAAACCTTTGCGTGCTTCACGTTGTGCATATATATGTAGCAACTCAGCAGCCACATCGCGAATTTGTTGTGCGGCTTTGCGCTTTTCCTTTTGCCAACGATCACCGCCCAAGCTATGCAATGGTGCATGTTCTAAATCTACACCACTATAGCGGCTAATTAAATGTAATGCGGCAACTGGTATATATAATTTATCATTATTGGCATATTCAATAACTACAAATTCGCCTTCTAAATCGCCAACTTTCAAAAGTACTAGTCCGCGATAACGACCCACCCCATGTTCAATATGCACGATTGGAGAATCAACAGTAAGTTCAGCTAAATTACTGATCGAAGCAGAAGGATCTATAGCTTTGGTTTTACGGCGTCGCCGCTGCATGACACGTCGACCAAGCAATTCAGTTTCGGTAATTATACTTAGGTTCTTCGCAGGTAATATGATCCCTTGCTCAAACGGTGCAATAACCAAGTTTAATTTATTTGCATTGGTAATATAATCATTCCAATCAGCTACAATTTGTGGCTTTATCCCTTGCTTAGCTAACAATTCTTCTAAAACTACACGGCGTCCAGTAGATTCTGCGCAAAACAAAACTCTAGTAGGACTAGTATTTAAAAACTCTTGCAAATTTGATAACGGGTTTTGTGCTTTTACTTGTGCACTTAGGTCTGGCAGCATTTCAGTAGATAAATTGTAACACCCAGCACCTTCACGCACAGCTTCAATGGAACATTTAATTTGCGGCGAAAACTTACATTGCTGGAAAATTATTTGCGGTTCAATGAATAGCTCGTTTGGTTGCAGAATTGGATGAGTTAAGTCGTGCCCATATTGATCATTACGCGTTAGAACCTGGTGCCAGAATTCATTCGCCGCCGATTCTAGATCACCAACCTGTATAATCAAATTATTAGTAGGCAGATAATCAAATAATGTCGCTGTATTAGCAAAAAACAACGGCAAATAATATTCTAAACCTGGCGCTTTCAAACCCAAACTAACATCTTGATAGATCGTGCAATTACGTGCCACTCCTTCGAAGCGATCACGCCAATTGTTGCGAAAATTGGTAATGGCATCTTCCGTAAATGGATACTCGCGCGCTGGTAACAAGCGAATCTGATCTACTGTGTCAGATGAACGTTGCGTTTCCGGATCAAATTGGCGAATAGTATCTACTTCATTATCAAATAAATCGATTCTATATGGAGCAGGCGCGCCCATAGGAAAAATATCTAGTATTGAACCACGTACAGTAAATTCACCATGCTCCATAACCTGACTATTATACTGGTAACCACAACTCTCTAAACGCAGGCGCATCGCATGCAGATCAAGTTTATCACCCGGTGCGAGTATAAAAGTGTATTGATCTATATAAGTTTGTGGGCACAAGCGATGCATCAGAGTCGCAATCGGGATAATTAACACCCCGCGGGTAAAACTCGGCAATTGATGTAAGGCAGCCAAACGTTGTGAAATTATATCTTGGTGCGGCGAGAAGTTATCGTACGGCAAAGTTTCCCAGTCTGGAAAATGCACGGTGGCTATTTCAAAGAAAGCAAGTTCCCTCTCCAAGCGGAAAGCGGTAACAAAGTCTGGAACTACAACTACCACCAAACCACTACAAAGGCGTGCAATATCTGCCAGTGCAATGCTTAAGCTTGCGCCCTGCAATTTACCCAGCAGTCGCGTATCACCAGCTTTGGTTGGGAGCGGAAAATCTTGTTCGGACAGCAGTGCCATTATTTTACTCAACTAAAAAATGCCTAATCTTACCTTTTGTAGTAAACTTTGGATAGAGCAATCGTGGTATTCATACAATAGATCCCGGCTACAGCGCAGCTACCTAACGGTAGCAGCTTGGCCGGGATGACGAACCTCCTTTACGTCATCCCGGCCAAGAATTAATGTAGTTAATTCGTAGTAGCCGGGATCCAGGAACCTCATTTACGTCATCCCGGCCAAGAATTAACGTAGTTAATTCATAGAGCCGGGATCCAGGAAACTTGGAATGGATTTTAGAAATTTTTTATTTATATCAATGTTACTACCTAGCCTAGGGCTGGGAACTACTTACTCAGGTGGCTTACAATTCACACATGCGCCCAGTTTAGTCATCGATCAGCAAAACGTAACTATAAACCCGGAAAAAATCACTGTTGCCTATACACTGCGCAATACTTCAGATAATGATATTTATGAAACTTTAGTCTTTCCATTACCGTTGAAGAATGAAGATAATTACAAACAATTTTCAGTTAGTGTAAACCAAATTCCAGTACAATACCTCACAATCCAACGTGCTATTAGCAGTAATGGGCAAGATATTTCTAGTACCTTAAAATCGCTGGGTTTACCATATAATCCAATTGCTGCCATGCACAGCATCGATGCTTCCCGCAATCGCGACTCGATCAATGCGAAATTGCGTGCGCAAAATTTAATGGACAAAAAAGAAGAAGCTCCGCTCTGGAATGTGCAAACATTTTATTATTGGCAACAAAAATTCCCCGCGCACACAGCGATCCATATAGAACAAAATTACAAACCAGTTGCAATCAATAAAAATGTAAAAATTACTGGGATTGGCAGCTATTTTAAACTCCCAGTCAAAATGATGAAACAACTGGCTAATATGGCGATTCATTGGACATTGGAAGATCAAACCAGTGCAGATGAATTGCGCACACAATTAGAAAAATATAATCCGCAAGTCAAAGATTTTTGCCCAACACCGAATGACTACAAAGCTTTATTGTTGATGGGCAAAACCTCTAAACAAAATACTCAAATAGAAACGCATGAATTAAACTACTCATATACTAACTCTGATGCTTGGTGTGCACCAATTAACCGTTTCACACTGCGTATTGAAAGTCCTGCCAATATGTTACCCATGCTGTGTTGGCATAGCGAATTTAAACGGCCAGATGAGCATACATTAGTATTCGAAGCTGAGAATTATGTGCCAGTGCAGAATATTAGCGTGTTGTATGTGGAGAGGTAGTAAACCCTAATTATTTTCAATTAAAACTTTAGTGCCTGGCACTACCAAATCAAAAAACTCAACAATGTCCTGATTGCGCATGCGAATACAACCACGCGAAGTTGGTTTTCCCATCGGTCGCTCATCTGGTGAGCCGTGGATGTAAATATAACGTTGCATAGTATCAACATTACCTAAACGATTCACACCAACTTCTAAACCACTGAGCCATAAAATACGTGTTAAGATCCAATCGCGTGTTGGATTGGCGGCATTTAATTCTGTAGTGTAGAGCTCGCCATTGAAACGGCGACTTTGAAAGACTGCATTGATTGGACAACCAGCGCCAATTTTAGCGCGGATAATGTGCCAACCACGTGGCGTCTGGTAACTATCCTTTATTTCACCCAAACCATTTTTAGCAGTAGAAATAGAATATTTACGCAGCAATGAATTGTCTTTAAATAAAGATAGTTCTTGCGTGCTGGGAGTGATTACTACCGAAAGCCCTTGAGCTGACCCAAGGGCCTCAAACGTTGAAGTTTGCTTAGTATGCACCTTCAGTTTCTTCTTTACGAATCGATATTGATACAGGTACTAACTTCATGCCCAAAGTTTGTTCCAACCAAGCCAATAAAGTATCTGTTTGACGTTTGGCAAGTTTTGGATCTTTGAATGTATGAGTTAATAAATGCATACCTTGGATGCTTGATACCAAGTTCAAAGCTAGTTCTTCTGCACGATCAGCAAAACCAAGACTTCTAAATTGTGCTTCAGACCATTGTAGAATATCATGCAACAACTTCGCTGCTTGATCGGCTAATGAACCACCTTGTTTGCCAAGCTCTTGGCATAGACCACCAATTGGACAGCCGTAACGAGCAATTAGTTCTAACTCTTCGACACTTGTATCCACGAATGCACGAATACGTGATGCTGGATCAACAATTTCGTCAAGTCTAGCCAGCAGTTCTGAATATTCTGCAGCACGCTTTTCAATAACTGCTTCGCCGATAGCTTCTTTAGTTTTGAAGTAATAATACACGTTCCCTAATGGAACATCTGCTTCTTGTGCGATATCAGCTAGAGTAGTTAGATTAAATCCTTGTTGATGAATTAGTACTTTTGCAGCTTCTATCAATCTTACACGTTTGTCAGTTTTCCGTGGCATAGCTTCTTTATTCCTTTCGTTTAAATTGAGGATTAACCTCTGATCACCTAATTACAGCTTAAGCCATAATCCCCTCTATTATACAAAATTCCACGTTAGTTGTAGCCCAACTAAGTCTGCAGAACTCTTATAATTCCCATATAAGGACTTCCTCGTGTCAGTCCCACCACCGCGTTGCGCAATTTTCGCACTGTTGAAGAACAAGTGTGAATATGCCGCATCGATTGCAATATATTTGTTAATTGTGTACTTGACACCCAACGCAACCCAATATCGATTTGAATCGGGTAATCTAGCTGTTCTGTATTTGGTGGTAACAGGGGTTTGATCCCAGGATACGCCACCTTTAAACATACAGGCTTTGGTCCATTTATAATTAGTACCAAACGAAACTCGCCAAGTGTTTTGATAATTCAAAGTTTCAACTGCCTGTGAACCAGTATTGTAAACTATGCGTAATTCTTTAAGTCTATTCCAATGCGTCCATTCTACCTCACCCATGCCAGTCCATTTTGAATCGAAGGCATGCGTCACGCTATAAACTACGCGATCAGGTAGCTTAACGTTAGCACTTAAAGAAGTAGGTACGTTAGGAACTCTGGATGTGGTTGGTGTGCCAACCACACGCGGATTAAATACTGAAAAATAAACTAAGCCTACACTGGTTTCAGTACTTGGCTTGTATAAGAGTCCGGCATGAAAACCATAACTCCAAGCATGCCCCTTATTATTTACAAATCCATCTGGCGGCGCCGTAAACGGTGGAAGACGCGTCGCGGAATCAATTTCTGCTGTCAAACGCATAGCATCAAAGGCTGCGCCTAGCGAAAATTGATCATTAATACGCCAGCCTACAGATGGGCTTAGATTGTAGGATGATAATTTGGACGTAGTCGCCATGTAACGGGCAATCGAATCGTTCTCATAATCTGTGACCAAACCATATGGCGCAGTCACGCCAAATCCAAAAGTTAGGCATTTGTTCAGAATAATAGCTAAATGCAAACCAGGCACAATCGCGTTACTGCGCGGCCAGGTAACATTTGATCCCGGGACATTTAAGCCTAAGTTATTGGTAGCTGTTGCATTATATAACTTGATTCTGCCATACACGTAGGTAGCAGATGCGACCATTTGGTGGTTTTTTAATTCAGTGAGCCCTGCCGGATTATACCAGCCGGTACTTGCATCCTCTGCTGTAGAGGCTGTGCCGGCAAAGGCATCACCTAAATAAGTAACACTTTGCTCTTTGAGAGCAAATGCTGCAGCTGAAGCCTGCTGGCTAGCGGCAAACATTCCAAATGCGGCAGCAGCAGCTAATATCCCAGCTTTAAGCCTAGTCGAATCATTCGACATACAAGTTACTCCTAACATTCCTTGCGGACTACAATCAAATTTAATTTGCTAAATATCTTATCAACGATTGAGGATAATAACATGAGAATTAATTAGGTAGAAGAGTTAATTGCCAACAAGACCTACCTCTATACATGGCTATCCAACGCTTTAGTAACTATTTCAAGAACATCAACTGATAAGCTATCAGTTTGCTTAATACGAAGCAATTCCCTACACATAAGTTTTTGCCGATCAGCCGCAAATTTTTGCCACTGAGTAAGAGGAGTTATGATCCGTGCTGCAATTTGCGGATTTATAGAATTTAAACGAATTACTACATCAGCTAAGAATTTATATCCAGCACCAGTTGCAACATGAAATCTAACTGGGTTGCCAGAAGCAAAGCCGCCAATAAGAGCATAAACACAATTTGGATTTTTAAAATCAAAGGCTTCATGTTTTGTTAAATCTTCAACTTGTGCAAGCGTGTTGTCAGAATCAGCCATGGCTTGAATACTTAGCCATTTATTCAACACTAGTGGATTTTTTACCCAGCGGTCGTAAAAATTTAGCAGTGCTTCAATTCTCTCATTACAATCGATACTAGCCAGATTGGCTAAAGCTGCAATTGTATCCGTCATATTATTTGCATGATTAAATTGCTCAAACGCAAGTTTAACTGCTTCTGGTGTCTTGCTACTGGCAATATAAGCTAAAATTGTATTTCTGCAGGTACGTTTAGCAACATCCTCGGCTTCATAACGATATGGCCCAGCAAGAGAGTATTCCGCATATAATTGATAAAATTCTTTACGCAATTCTTTGGTTAAACTATTGACCAAAAATTTCTTGGCCAAATATATTGCATCCGGATCAGCCGGTTGCATAGCATCAATTAACAACTGTGTTGATGGAAGAGTGATTAATTCAGCTTTTAATTCTAAATTCAAGTTGGGGTTTAACAGAATATTAGTGAAGCTCTCCAGTAATAGTGGTGAAAGTTTCAGCTCAACATCCTTTTGTACGTCCTGCACCAAATCGATCAAAACCTGTAATTGTAATTGCTGAAATGCAAACCAACGATTAAAATTATCACTATCACGCGCCGCTAGCAATGCCAAATCCTCTTTACTAACAATTCGTTTCAATTTTACCGGCGCAGAAAAATCGCGCAGTATCGAAAGCAATGGTTTAGCAGTGATATTTTTAAATTGAAAATTTTGTTCTGCCTCAGTTAATAACAACATTGTCTGTTCAATTGGATATTCTCTGCCAGTTGGATCAAGCAAACCAATCGCAATTGGAATATGCATCGGTTTTTTATTAGTTTGTCCTGGTGTGTCCGGGATTGTTTGCGCAAGCTTTAATGTATATATTTGTTGGCCAGGATCATATTCTTCTTGCACTGAGATCTCAGGAGTACCCGCTTGATTATACCAGAGTTTAAATTGTGTTAAATCAATCCCTGAGACTTCCTGCATAACGCCGACAAAATCGGAAATTGTCGCTGCTTGCCCATCGAAACGGGAAAAATATAAATCAGTACCCGCTCGATATTTTTCTGGTCCAACCACTAAACGCAACATGCGAATAACTTCTGCGCCCTTTTCATAAATAGTCATTGTATAGAAATTATTAATTTCCATGTATGAGGCGGGCTGCACTGGATGCGCCAACGGACCGGCATCTTCAGAAAATTGACTTGTCATAAGTTTTTTTACTTGCCGGATCCGCGACACTGGTGATTGAGCAATATCTTGCGTGAATTGTTGTTCACGAAATACAGTAAAACCCTCTTTAAGACTTAATTGAAACCAATCGCGACATGTAACTCTATTACCAGACCAGTTATGGAAATATTCATGGCCAATTACAATATCGACGCCCTGATAATCATAATCAGTAGCAGTTTCTGGATTAACTAAAACATATTTTGAATTAAATATATTTAGCCCCTTATTTTCCATAGCACCCATATTAAAATCATTGGCTGCCACTATCATGTATATATCTAAATCGTATTCGCGACCGTAAGTTTTTTCATCCCAGGCCATAGCTTTTCTTAATGCCGCCATAGCATGTCCAGTCTGCGCTAAATTCTGTCGTTCTACATAAACCTTTAGCGTTACCAAGCGTCCCGACATAGTGAGAAAATGATCTTCAACACCAACTAAATCTCCGGCAACCATAGCAAATAAATAACATGGTTTTTTAAACGGATCTTCCCAGGTTGCAAAATGTCGCGTCGAGGAATCCTCGCCATGTTCAATTAAATTACCATTTGATAACAACACTGGATATTTATCTTTGTCTGCATGAATCTTCACAATAAAAGTCGACATCACATCCGGGCGATCTAAATAATACGTAATACGTCGAAAGCCTTCTGCCTCACACTGCGTACAGTACATGGCATCTGACTTGTATAAACCACTCAGCGCGGTATTTTCATGCGGCTTAATCTGCGTAATCACTTCTAAATTGAATTGATCTGGCACGTCATTAATTTGTAACAAATTTGGTGTTACAATATACTGTGTAGGCTCTAAAACTTTATCATTTATTTTAACTTGTTTTAAAACCAAATCGTCGCCAACCAATTCTAATTGTTTAGTTGTGCTTTTGCTTAATGGATTGCGTTTCATGCTCAGACTAGCCGTTACAATGGTAGCCTCCTCGTGCAAATCTACATCTAAACGAGTTTGATCAATTAAAAATTCTGATGGTGTATAATCCTTTAGAAATATTTCTTTGTGTTGTTCGCTCATGTTCCTTCCTACTCCTTGATCTCTGATAACCTATCTTCGAATAAATTATATTAATGCTGTAAGGATTTTACTGTAGCTGGACGCCTGAGGCCATGGATGGCCGAAAGCGAGCTTACAGGGATGTACTTGTAGCGACCCAGCTACAGTAAAATCCATACAGCATAT
>CAYPGU010000077.1:0-8805 GCA_964409995.1 uncultured Legionellaceae bacterium
TACGTGCTAAAGTATTGGCCAAGGTGCTTTTGCCTGAACCATTAGGCCCCATAATGGCGTATACTTTGCCAGCTTCAAGAGTTAAATTTAAACCATTGATAATTGTTTTGGTGGTTTTATCTTCTACATTAACAACTAAATTTTGTATTTTTAGCATAGGGATTGTCATCCTATTGCTCCTTCTAAGTTTACGGCTAAAAGTTTCTGTGCTTCGACGGCAAATTCCATTGGTAATTCTTGAAATACTACTTTACAAAAACCATTAACAATTAATGAAATAGCATCTTCTTGACTAATACCGCGTTGACGACAATAGAATAATTGCTCATCTGAAATTTTGGTGGTGGTGGCTTCATGCGCGACACTAGCCGTAGGATTTTTTACCTTAATCGTAGGGATAGTATTTGCACCACACTTATCACCCAAGATCAAAGAATCACATTGGGTATAATTCTTGGAATTTGATGCGCGGGGGCTAATATCGATTAGGCCACGAAAAGTATTTTCACTTTTACCAGCCGCGATACCTTTGGCTACAACCATACTGGAGGTGTTCGCGCCAATATGAATCATTTTGGTGCCCGTATCAGCTTGCTGCATATTGTTCGTAAGTGCGACCGAATAGAATTCACCCTGACTATTATCACCCTGTAAAATTACACTTGGATATTTCCAGGTGATTGCTGAGCCAGTTTCAATCTGCGTCCAAGAGATTTTAGAATTTTTGCCGCGACAATGACCGCGTTTGGTTACAAAATTGTAAATTCCACCTTTACCTTCTTTATCACCCGGATACCAGTTTTGCACGGTCGAATATTTTATCTGTGCATTATCCAGCGCAATTAGTTCTACTACCGCGGCATGCAATTGATTTTCATCCCGCATCGGAGCAGAGCAACCTTCCAAGTAGCTTACATAGCTATTGTCTTCGGCGATAATTAGTGTGCGTTCAAATTGTCCAGTTGCAACTGCGTTGATGCGGAAATAAGTTGATAATTCCATTGGACAAGTTACACCAGCTGGTATGTAACAAAATGAACCATCAGTAAAAACCGCGGAGTTGAGGCAGGCAAAGTAATTATCCGAATAGGGCACTACGCTGCCAATATACTTTTGCACTAATTCTGGATATTTTTGAATTGCTTCTGAAATTGCGCAAAAGATTACCCCAGCTTCAGCAAGTTTTGCTTTGAAGGTAGTCGCGACTGATACGCTATCAAACACTGCATCAACGGCAACGCCGGCAAGCCATTCTTGTTCGCGCAATGGAATGCCTAATTTAGCATAAGTTTTTAATATTTCAGGATCTACTTCATCTAAACTATTTAATTTATGTTTTTGTTTTGGCGCTGAATAGTAAATTATATCTTGGTAATTAATCTTAGGATATTTAACTTTGGCCCAAGTAGGCTCCTTTAAAGTTAACCAATGCTGATATGCCTTCAAACGCCATTCGAGCATAAATTCTGGCTCACCTTTTTTGGAGGAAATTAATCGAATGATATCCTCGTTCAAACCTGGTGGCGCAGCATCTGATTCAATATCAGTAGAAAATCCTGGGGTATATTGTTGCCCAACAAAACTATCAATATCTCTGGCTTTAGTCATGTGCAACTCCAATTTGCGATTGTGGGAATAAATCGCTAAGTTTTACTGTTTCCAATGCTTGCACGATCACACTATTGATTTTTACCCAAGGAGTATTGATTGCACAGCTTTGATAAATGGCACAGTGATCACTACCTAAAGTACACTCCATAATTGCCATTGGCCCCTCTAATATTTGAATTATTTCGGCTACCGAAATTTTTTGCGGATCTTTTCTAAGTTTATAACCGCCGGTAGCCCCACGTGATGATTCCAATAACCCACCTTTAGTCAAAATCTTTAAGATCTTGGCTGCTGTTGGCTTGCTAATCTTAGTATGCAGCGCGATATCACCAGCTTGCACAAATGCCGTAGGCTCTCTGCTCAAGTAGGCAACTATAACTAGCGCGTAGTCACTTAGTTTCGAGATTCGAATCATACTTTATATATAGGACTAACATAGTCCCATTTACCTCTAGGCAGAGTATAAAGCATTTAGAACCAGATTTGTACTAGATGTTGGCCATTGCGCTACGGGTCCTGCCGCTGCGGCACCTTAGCCATACTCGCAGAGCCTTGTATGGCTAAGGCATCCGCCTCCGCGTCACCCGTAGTGATAGTCATCAAGTACAAATATAGGTTTGTCACGAGAACCAGGAGGCAGGACCCGTTACGCAAAAGGCCCAAACCCAAACACCCAACCCACCGTCAAAGTGTCAAATATTTGTAAAGTTCCGTCAACATAGTGTCGATAAGTCTTGTAACAAGTTAGTCGTTTGGTTTATAAGATGCTTACAATTAAAAGATATATTACAGCTATGGTCATCCTCATGGGTGTCACAGGCGCTATATATGCCGAAGAATCTACTTGGCAAACACCTGAACCTGCTGGCGAGTATGAATTGCATCATCGCGCTGATTTTAGCAGCAAAGTCAAAGGTATTTATATTTCGCAAGAAACTTTGGAAGACCGCGATTATTTGCAATATTTGATTCGACGCTCCAAAGAAGTTGGGATTAACACCTTCATAATTGATTTGAATGTTGTTACCAGTACATATGAAAAACATATATTATTGGTTAAAAATGCTGGGATTAATTATGTGGCAAGAATCGTAATATTTCCATATGGTGGCACACGTGAAACTTTACAATCCGAGTCACATTGGTTGAAACGTTATCAATTAATGGAATCAGCAATTACACTCGGTGCTAAAGAAATTCAATTGGACTATATACGATACGCATCGAGTAATACACCATCGCCAGATAACAAGCACGATGTACATAATGTAATTAAATATTTTAAAAACAAGATCGATGGTCGCGCTGATTTACAAATAGATGTATTTGGCGAATCCGCATATATTGAATCTACTCGTATCGGACACCATATCCCAACTTTTGCTGAAACAGTAGATGCAGTTTGTCCTATGCTATACCCATCTCATTTTGAACCGTACAAAGAACACGCCAAGCGTCCATACGATACGATTTATAAATCGATAATCGCTTTACGTAGCAAGTTTAAAGGTGGTGAAGTGCCATTTAAGCTCTATCCATATATCGAACTATCCAATTATCGACATAAATTCACGGATGAACAGCTTATTGGATATATAAATAGTCAAATAAAAGCAGTGGAAGATGCTAAAGCTGATGGTTGGTACGCATGGAGTGCAGGTAACAAGTACGACCGCTTGTTTGCGATCTTAGCTAAGAACACAGGAAGCTAGCCAATAAAGGTCTTTTTTGGCGCAACTAGGAAAGGCTTAAGATAAGTTTCTAAGGTCACTTCCGGAATATAGTGTGTAGTTTCAACTTCAACCTGCCTCACTTTGCCATCTTCCTTTTGCAGAATAGTAGATTTGCATATAAAATTCTTTCCATTCATTCTCTGAAAAAGTTTATAAAGTGCTAAATTGCGATCTTGAGTTTGATTATGATATTCAATTGAACTAGAGAACTCTTCTTCCAGATGCATTAATGGTCTTTGACTGGCATGATACACCGCGCTCCACACCGGCATACGTAATTTATGCACCCGCGAACTTGTTAAAAAAAATTGAAATAAATTAGCAGCTGCGCGCGGTGTAAGCCTTATATCGCCAGTTCGAACAGACGTTATGCGCGGATTAGCAGCAATTGCTGTGCCTATGTCTTCAGCATCTTGGGATGTAATACACTGGCTACTTGCCAGAGGCAGTGTAGATGTGCCCGTATTAGCTGCAATATCTTCCAATAAGGTATCTAGTGGCATATAATATTCTCATGTTGCCGCGTTTTCGGGGATGACAAGTGCCAAATAATATCAAGTTGGTTGTGGTTGCGCAAGACCAAGCACAAACAAAATTCCTGAAATTTGCTCAGTTTCATCGCGGCGCAAACATATATTTTCTTCATAAAGGATCTTTAAGCTAAATTGCGTGCATAATTTGCTAATATAATTAGCGCTATGTGCATAGCGCCCACTGGGTTGTAGTTTATAGTCGCCAGCCTCTAAACACTCGACGCTAAAAGCAATTTTACCGTCATGCTTTAGAGCTGTTACTAGCATTGCGAATAGCCCTTCTAAATCGCCAATATATACCAATACATCAGCAGCTAAAATCAAATCAAAATAGTACTGATTGTGTCCGGGTATAGATTGCAAAATATTACAGCGACATAAACCATCATATGCGCCTAAGGACTTAGCATGCGCCAACATGCCGCCTGAAATATCTACGCCAATTAATAATCTTGCTATATCTCGAAAATATATACCACACAAACCTGTACCACAGCCTAAGTCTAAAATATATTGTTGTGTGGAATGTTCATTTAAAAATTTGCTCATCGCTTGGCGTAATAAAAGTGGCGTTTGATAATTTAAATTGTTGCGCACATGTTGGTTGTAATAACCAGCATACTGATCAAATAGGTCGTTTACATATTGCGTGGGTGCTGCAGCAGCTGCAGCTTCTTCATCAGTTAATGCTTGCAGCATATGTTCGGCTGTGCTGTTGCTGGGATTTAAATGTAAGCTACGGCGAAAGAATTCTTTGGCCTTATCTGGTTGCTTGTCACGCAAATACAACACAGCTAAATTGTGCAGCCAATCAAAGCGATTTTGATCTAACTGTATGGCGCGAACATATTGTTCAAGCGCCTCGTTTGATTTGCCGAGCTCTAGATAACATTCAGCTAAATGTCCTTGCAACTCAGCGTGCTGTGGATTGAGAGCAGCAATCTCAGTTAAAAAAGGTAGGGCTGCACTGTAATCTTTATTATTAACTAAAGCCATAGCAAGATTTTGCTTGGCATTAAGATGTTGAGGCTGTAATTCTAAAACTTTATGATAATGTTCGATTGCCAGATTAATCATTTCAGTTTTGATATAGCAATTAGCTAGGTTGTAATGTGCTTCCCAACTGTATGGATTCAAACGAATTGCTTTTTCCAGAACCGGAATCGCTTGTTTAAACTGCCCCTGTGTGTAATACAAACTAGCTAAATTATTATAACTCTCAGCATTGTTAGGTGCTAAACGTAAGCTTTCATGTAAATGTCGAAATGCATAATCAAGATTGCCGCTAAATTTGTAGGCATTACTGATATTGTTGTGATAGACAGCTTGTTTGGGATCTAAACTGATTGCCTGTGCAAAACTGCTTAATGCTGCACGTAAATCGCCGCTTCTTGCTTGCACCAAACCTTGCAAATGCAATATTTCAGAATTATTTGGGTTTTGTTGTAGTAGTGCCGCGCACTGCTGTTGCGCGGCCGACAATTGATTGTCGGCCAGCAACTGGGCAATTTCTTGTATATCAAGCGTCATTAGGTTGGTTTAACACTTACCAATTCAATTTCGAAGATAAGAGCAGAGTTAGGCTCGATAGATTGGCCCGCACCCTTATCGCCATAAGCTAATTGTGGCGGAACATAAATTTTCCATTTAGCGCCTGGTTTCATTAGCAATAATGCTTCTTGCCAGCCAGGAATTAAATTTTCCAATTGGAAAGATGTAGATTCATTACGTTTGTAAGAACTATCGAACTCTGTTCCATCTAACAATGTGCCACGATAATTTACAGTAACCATGTCGCCAGCTTTTGGTGGAGTGCCTTTGCCAGGGGAAAGAACTGTATATTGCAAACCACTTGGTAGGGTAGTTACATTAGGTTTACTTTTGTTTTCAGCAAAAAATGCTTTGGATTTGGCCAAATTTTCAACTGCTAATTCTTTCTCACGCGCTGTGATTTTGGCTAATTGTTGTTTTTGAAATTTGCTGATTGAGTCTTGCATTTCTTTTTCGGTCAGTAGAGGCTTTTTGTTGGCAAAAACATCAGATAAACCTTGGTAAAACTGTTGTATATTTACTTTAATATCTTGTTGTTGAAAGTTCTCTGCAGTTTTCACACCTAAACTGTAGCTAAATTTATCTTGGTCGCTAGTGGGTGGCTTATCCGCTGCAAAAGCGATCGGGCTTAATAACGCAGCAGGTAATGCTGCAGTAAGAAGAACATGTTTGATATATTGCATGGTAGTTCCTTTGGTTAGTTTGCCCTCGAATTGTCGCATTATTCCCCCTTGCCCGTCAAACGGTGCGGGTCTAATAATGTAGCTAGTTCTTGCTCAGAAATTTGGGTTAGTTCTTTAGCAACATCTTTAACTGCGCGTTTTTCGTCATAGGCCTTTTTAGCGATTTTGGCGCCAATTTCGTAACCAATAACACTGTTCAGTGCTGTAACTAAAATTGGATTCATAGCTAGACGGGCAGAAATATTCTCATGGTTGACGATAAATCCGGCGATAGCTTTGGTGGCTAGAACCTTAGCCCCGTTACTCAAAAGTTGTACGCTTTGCAGCACGTTATAAGCTATGACCGGCAGCATAACATTTAATTGGAAGTTACCGGATTGTCCGCCGATGGAAATAGTTAGATCATTGCCCATGACTTGCGCAGCAATCATACATACTGCTTCTGGTATGACTGGATTTACCTTGCCGGGCATGATACTGCTGCCTGGCTGTAGAGCCGGTAAAGTAATTTCAGCAAAGCCGGATAATGGTCCACTATTCATTAGGCGCAAATCATTACAGATTTTCATCATCACAACAGCTACCCCGCGCAGCTGTCCGGAAAATTCTACCACTGTATCTTGTGCGCTCAATCCAGCGAAAAAATTCGGCATCGGACTGAAATCAAGTTTGGTGCGATGTGATAAAACTTTACAGATAACTTTGCTGAATTTCTTATGCGTATTAACACCAGTTCCAACTGCAGTGCCACCAATTTGTAGTTGCTGCAAAAATTGCAAACTATTTTCGATGTAAGCAATACAATTGCGTACTTGCGCTGCCCAGCCACTTAATTCTTGGCCAAAGGTTACTGGCATGGCATCCATTAAATGCGTACGACCAGTTTTAGTCACAGTTTTTAAGTCATTAGCACGTTGTTCTATTGTGGTTAACAATAAGTTTAAGGCTGGCAATAATTGTTCATGCACTGCAAGCGCGCAACTGACATGAATAGCTGCGGGAATTACATCATTCGAACTTTGCCCCATATTCACATGATCATTAGGGTGAACAGCAATTTTGGCTTCTTTAGCTGCTAAATGCGAGATCACTTCATTTGCATTCATATTGGTACTGGTGCCAGATCCAGTTTGAAATACGTCGATTGGAAAATGTTCATCATAGGCGCCAGATGCCACTGCATCTGCAGCATGCATAATTGCTGCGGCAACTTTTTTATCCAGCAAACCTAGATCTTCGTTGGCTTCTGCGGCAGCGCTTTTGATTAAACCTAAGGCACGTATAAACTCACGTGGCATATGTATACCACTGATTGGGAAATTATCAATTGCACGTTGTGTTTGTGCGCCATACAAAGCATGCAACGGTACTTCTACTGGGCCCATGCTGTCTTTTTCGATCCGTGTGTCTGGAGTGATCATTATAATGTTTCCTTATGCTGCAAGTCGACGTAACACATATTGTAAGATGCCGCCATTTTTGTAATATTCAAACTCTTTTGGAGTATAAATACATGGGATGGTTTGAAAAGTACGCGATGAACCAGTTCCATCACTTACCTGAACCATAACTGGCTGATGCGGATCAAAATTACTTAAATCAATCGAGTAATTTTCAAAACCAGTAAGTCCAAGTTTCTCTGCATCCTCACCATCCTTAAATACCAAAGGCAAAATTCCCATGCCAATTAAATTCGAACGATGAATCCGCTCAAAAGATTCTGCAATTACTGCCACCACACCAAGCAGTTTAGGTCCTTTAGCTGCCCAGTCGCGCGAGGAACCAGAACCATATTCTTTACCAGCCAAAATAATTAGCGGGGTTTGATCCTTTTCATAACGCATCGCTGCATCATAAATCGACATCTTTTCCTTGGTTGGTTGATAAATAGTAAACTCGCCGATTGTATCCGGCACTAATTTATTTTTCAGACGAATATTGGCAAATGCTGCACGCATCATTACTTCATGATTGCCACGCCGCGAGCCATACGAATTAAAATCTTGTTTTTCAACTCCTTTGCTAATTAAATATTTTGCTGCTGGCGAACTGGCGCTAATAGCTCCGGCCGGTGAAATATGATCAGTAGTCACCGAATCACCTAGCATTACCAAAACCTTAGCATTTTCAATACTTCTGATCGGCGCAGGTTCTTTCTGCATACCTTCAAAATATGGTGGGTTGCGCACATATGTTGAATTAGGATCCCAAGCAAATAAAGCACCTTTAGGTACATTCAGACTTAACCATTCATCATTACCATTAAACACAGAACGATATTTATCGTTAAACATACTCGTATGTAAGGATTTACCTACAACTTCAGATATTTCTTGTTTAGTTGGCCATAGATCGCGTAAATAAACCGGATTACCTTTAGCATCAGTGCTGATTGCATCTTTAGTTAAATCAATATTCATTGTGCCGGCCAAAGCATATAAAACCACCAAAGGCGGCGAGGCTAAGAATGCGCCTAGGGCATCAGGATGGATCCGGCCTTCAAAATTTCTATTACCAGACAAAACTGCATACACACCGAGATTATTATCTTTGATTGCTTGGCTGATTTCTTCGCGCAAAGGACCAGAATTACCAATACAAGTTGTGCAACCATAACCAACTAAATAAAACCCTAGATGATATAAATCTTCAAGTAAATTAGCTTTAATTAAATAATCTGTAACAACTTTGGAG
>CAYPGU010000078.1:0-8570 GCA_964409995.1 uncultured Legionellaceae bacterium
TAAATATATTCCTATTGCTCTTTTAAGTCGTTTTACTTAAAATGGAATTGTAGTAACAGATTAATATAAAAATAAAATCATGCCGAAAAATCCTTTAAGGTCTGCCGCAGCAAGCGGTTCCAAAACTAGCCCTTTAAGGTCTGGTGCGGCATGTGCTCCCCACAGTAGCCCATTAAGATCCGCGGCTGAAGGTGGCCCACCCCAATATCCTGAACTAGCAACCGGACCGCGCAAGCATGGCAGTGGTCTTATGTCGAAGCTAAAACGTGAAGCTAAACGCATCGCAAGTCAAACAAACAATAATCTCAACCCTCTCAAGAAAGCTCGTGACGCCAGCGATCGACAAGTTAAACAGGCTTTAGAAGATAATACCCGCCAACATATGGTTGCCAAAGATAGTTTATTACGCGAAGTTGAAGGAATACGCCAAGCATTGAGAACGCAACGAGATGAGATCCAACTCGAAGCAGACAAGGTAAAAGATGAACAAAAAAGTCGCTGCATTCGACAAATTGAAAATCTTAATACGCTAAGTGATGCAATTGATGCATGTATAAATCCTGGTGCAGGTAACATAGCGTTTAAAAAAATCCTCGCTGCACATGCAAGAGGAGATACAGATTTAATTGAAGCATTTATGTTTTGTAATCCATTGGGGATTGCTATTCTATTTGATGCCAAACAGGCAGTCGAATTTTTAAGCAATGAGTTTGCAGAGCACATTGATTTAGATGCTAAAACATTATTTGGTATATCGGCTAGAGATTGCTTAAATTTTAATCCACAGCACAACTTGGGAAATTTACCAACTCCTGTAGCACCTAAGGGTTCAAGTGCCCTTTTGCCTGCTGAGTATAACGATGATGATTTGGCAGCCAACATTCCAGTGCAAACTAAAAAATTAACCGTGGCAAAATCTTTAACAGATTATACGCCTGCGCAAACGTTGAATTATTCTTTGCAAGAGACCTTGATATGTCGTTATGTCTGTTGGGATGAGGCAGAGCGTGCACAGCAAATGATCCCAACAAATATTCCTGTTGCAACGCAAGATTTGATTAAAATTTTAAATAAAATGCCAGATGTGGACATAAGCGCGCTCTTAGATGAGCTGAAAGATGTTCATTATACTAGTGATGGACAGTATTACAAAATCATCTCCCATCCTAAAGCTCAAGATATTTATTCAGCAGTTCTTGCGTGTTTAAAAAACATATCTATCGATCCTGACATCCATGCGCATAATGCACGCTCGTTGAGGAAACTAATTGAGCTATATGTTCATGACAATGAAAATCTGTTCCCACCAGAATTTTATAAGTTGCCAGCGCAGAGCCAGTTTCTGTTGGCAATTTGTTGCAAATATCGGGTTAATATAAATATTCACACCTGTGAGGCCGTGCATGGTTTGAGTGACAATCAAGAGATCCCTACTATTAATTTGGCGCAGGATAATGGCTGTTTTGCTTTAGAGCAAGTTGATCTGACAGAGCTTAGTACATCCGCGATGGAGTTGCTAGAGCTATATGATGAATCTGCACAGGGTCGAGCCACTTGGATTATACCTAGAGAATACACATTAGAAACTACGCCGCAAACCATGCAGCAATGCTTGTTAATTCCAGTAGAATCACTTGAAGTTGCAGAGATTGAAAATAATGTAAAATTTGAAAAGGTGTATAGATTATCTCACATCGTAGGCGACGAAACACACCAAAGCATAGTATATGCTACCCGGATAAATGAGGCGGAAGTATTTCTTCTAGCTGCTGATACTGATATCACACATAATGATTACTTGCTGAGTGCCGCCTTGGCGTTGCGTAAACATCAAAATATTGATTGTTTGGATTGTAGTAGTGCAGATAATGAGTTTATTCTAAAGTTTAGAGATGCGCTAGAGCAAGAGAAATTTGTTGCTGATAAAATCTTTATTAATGGTCAAACACTTGGTGATGCTGCAATAACTGCGGTTAGAGAGCAAAATTGGGAGTTGTTAAAGCAATTAGCAATCTCGGATCCTAAATTAATGTTTGCCTATGAATCTGTAAGTGGTTTAGATGTGCTAGGTGTGGCCCAAGAAGTGGCAGCTGATGAGCATGTTGTAGATTCATTAGCTCGATTTAGATATTTGCATGTGAACGGTGTTAAAGAGAATCCTACTGTATCGTATGCCATCGCACTGGAGTTATATAAGGATGGCTGGATGTTGCAATCTGAGATTGCGAATTACAAATTACGTGCCCAATATTACGAATTAATAATGTTGCCAGCTGATAAAGGTGGTTATCCAATTACTCTGACACCAGGTGTAAGTTTAGAGCAAGCAGCGCAAGACTTAATGCAAACCTTAGCTAGCTATACTCCAGAGCAAGTGGATGAATTACAAACCAAAATAGATCCATATGTAAACTTGAGTTTAAAATATATATGGCAAGATAAAGTTTTAAACTGGCGTGAACATGGGCTAGAGGAATATAAATCTCAAGCTAAAATTGAATTTGACAAATGCTATGCCGCAATTGAAAATGAAATCAAGAAAGATTTAGATGCCAAAATACAAGATATCGACCAAAAAATAATTGATGTGGAGCGCCAATATGCAGCTAGATTACAAGATGTAAATCAAGCTTATGATCAGCATTATCACGAAACAGTTGATGCGCTAATTGCAGACTATAAAAAACAAAAACGCAAAATTACCCAACAAGTAGCGATTACCTTAGCTGCAATCCCAGTAGTTATCTGGGCTGCCCCGCAGATAGCGGTTGCTTTAAATATTAGCAAAGATGGCCTAGGTTTTGCATTGCTCAGAGGTGGATTAATGTATACCACAACTAGTGTTGCAACTGGACAATTTGACCCAGAAGACCTAGCTAAATCCTTAGTAGCAGCAGGATTAGGTTATGGTATGGCGCAAGGGATATCTTCTGTATTTGAAAACCTAAGCCAGACGCAAATGGAATTTATTAATGCTGCAACTTATAGCTTTGCAACTAGTGCAATAAATAATGATTTTAAAAATGCTCTAACCTACGCTGCTTTGAGCGGTACAATTCAGGTCTCAAGTGCTGCGATTGCAGAGTTTGTCGTGCCCAAGAGTGGTTTGACTATTCCGGAAACTGCTATGATTGAGGCACAACGTAACTTTATCTTAGGTGCCTCTGCATCGGTGTTAACCACTGTATCTGACAAGATAGTATTTAATAAAGAACTAGATTTTACTTTTGCAGTTGTCGCAGGTTTAAATGCCATTTTAATTAATATGGCATCTCAAGCGGCAGCTCAAAAGCCTGTACCTAAGTATTCACCTATTCAAACCCAAGTGCCTGGTATAAGTACACATGATGCATTGTTTGGCGAACCAGCATCTGACTCTATTAGTCAAAAATATAATGTACCAACTGCCAACCTTGCCGCAGATGCAGGATTATCGCAATCATCTTCCTTTAGATCTAAGTTGTCTTTTTGGCAAGAACGTGAGAAGGCTAATGCAGCTGTTGATAAACCTAAACCGAAGTTAACTCAAGCGAAGAAAAGCGAGTCAGTAGTAACAGACACAAGACCCGTAACGCAAAAAAACAATAATGCATCGTTTTGGGAACGTGCGCTGGATGTCATGGTGCCGGCTGCACATGCGGATGAATTGCCCGCTAGCAAGTCAGCACAATTCTCGAACTATGATATGCGCACTAGATTAGAACAAGACCTTCGATATGCAGATGAATTTTTTGCACCACTGGTAAATCAGCAATCAGAAGATGCTAGTAGAAAATCAGTTAAGGATTTTATGGGTAGGACAGAGGCATATGCTAGGGAGCATACAGAACCGACTATCCTAGATGCTTTATCCTATGCAGCTGGACGCACTGTAGGTGGAGTGCAATCGCTGGCAAAAGATGCTGAAATGTTAGTAGACCCTTTTGGTATTCAAGAAGTGATGCGTACGGGTAATATTACAAGTCATCTGCAACGAGGACAGCATATATCCGATGGAATAGCAGCAGCTTATCAAACAGTACGTAGAGATGGGTTCTTACCAATATATAATAGTTATACTCAACACTATCTCGACCAAATGACAGCAGCCAGAGACCAAGCCCAGAGAGGTAATTTTTTTGCAGCTGGCTATACTAGTGGCGAAGTACAAATGGATGTAGCAAAAGATGCCTTGGGTTTGGCGGGCTTGGGATATGGGGCGGCAGGACTTGGAAGATTTGCTGGTCGTCAAGCTATGAATCAGGGTAGACTTCTATATCAAATGGGAACATTAGGAGTTGAACAAGGTAGGGCTGCTTTTGGGTTGGGTGCTCCATTCTTAGGCAGAGGTTACTCAGCGCCTATGAATAGGGCTTTGGTTTCTGATGTAAATAGAACTGCTCCAAGTGGACTGCTTCCGCCTCAAGCTGCAAGACCGGATACTGTTGGGCAGCCGTTGTTATATCGATTTAAGCCTTTAGATCATAACGGTAATCTATTAAAGACTGGGCTAAGAATATATCAGGAAGGTAGAGAAGTAATTACTATGAATCCAAATGATATATTACCCTCACAGGCTACATTCAGAATTGCTGATGCACAGAAATATAGCATTGTCATGAAGGAAAAAGGTTGGGGAAATTTTACACCCATAGATGTAGTAAAGATGGAAGACGGAAGATTATTTACCTTTGATCATCGAAGACTTATTGCAGCTAAAGATGCAGGTATTGAAGTTAAGGTTGTAATTCATGAGGCAAATGAATTGTTGCCAAATGGGTTTGCTGAAAAATGTCAACTAATGAAAAGTAAATATGAAATAGCAAGCACATGGAAAGATGCTATTGAGGCGAGAATCAGTAATCAGAAAAAATCTGCTCAGGAACTGTTAAGAGATGGCAAATGGGAGTTAGAACTAAGATGAAAAAAATTATAAGAGAGGTTATTTCAGCTGAAGATTTTCCAGAATGGGTGGAAATAAGTAATTTTATTAAGGATAAATTGAAATTTGACTCAGACAATATGAATCCATGGGTATTTTCTGATAAAAAATTCATTAAAATTGTAAATTCTTCTGTAGCAGATCTGTACAGTTCGAGATCTCTTTTTGCATTTGCATTCAGGTTAGACAGCGACGATATTGCATGTTTTGAAGAAAATAAACCAGGGAAGGTGGTTATTATTCACAATAGGGAAGATCCAGGATTCGAAGAAGGCCCAGAATTTATATCCTTTGAAGCTTGGTATAACTACGCATTAAACTCGCAAAATGGTGAGCATAGTTATGAAAACATCCCTGGTATTGATTTCAATCCAGATATCGGAGATTCACGTTGAAGTTAACAGAGATAAGTAAAATTATATCGCATGCGCTTCGTCATGAACCATGGATTTATGAATTGGAATTAGATTCTGAAGGATGGGTTCCAATCGCAGAGCTTATTACTGCTTTAAATGACATTGAAACTATATCACCAAAAGTTGACCTCTCGATTATTGAGGATATTATTAACAAATCAGACAAACCTAGATTCGAAATTATCGGGGACAAAATTAGAGCGTTATACGGCCACTCGACCCCAAATAAATTAGTATACACTCCTTCAGAACCACCGGAATTTTTGTATCATGGCACTACTGAGTTAATAAATGAAATTATTCAACAAGATGGGTTAAAGCCAATGAATAGGCAATATGTGCATTTTTCTACTAGCCAAAATATTGCTCAAGAAGTTGCAAAAAGGAAGGGCCAGAATATCAAGATTCTAAAAATTAACTCAATTCAAGCTCATAAAGAAGGATATGAATTCTATAAAGGAAATAAATATGTTTGGCTTTGTAGCTATTTACCTTCAAAATTTATAAGTAAAATATGAAGCATATCAAATGAACTAAGAGACGCATAGATTTTTGTCTTAGGCGCTTCTGCATCGGTGTTAACCACTGTATCTGACAAGATAGTATTTAATAAAGAACTAGATTTTACTTTTGCAGTTGTCGCAGGTTTAAATGCCATTTTAATTAATATGGCATCTCAAGCGGCAGCTCAAAAGCCTGTACCTAAGTATTCACCTATTCAAACCCAAGTGCCTGGTATAAGTACACATGATGCATTGTTTGGCGAACCAGCATCTGACTCTATTAGTCAAAAATATAATGTACCAACTGCCAACCTTGCCGCAGATGCAGGATTATCGCAATCATCTTCCTTTAGATCTAAGTTGTCTTTTTGGCAAGAACGTGAGAAGGCTAATGCAGCTGTTGATAAACCTAAACCGAAGTTAACTCAAGCGAAGAAAAGCGAGTCAGTAGTAACAGACACAAGACCCGTAACGCAAAAAAACAATAATGCATCGTTTTGGGAACGTGCGCTGGATGTCATGGTGCCGGCTGCACATGCGGATGAATTAGGGGCAGCGGATAATTCAAAACATGCAACATTAGATGAGAGCTTGGCAAATAAGGCGCTTATTGGCTCTGGCCGCGCATTCACGAATATGGGTCAGGGTGTAAAGCAGTTAGCGTTAAAATTAGGAGAAAAAGCTGGATTTGTTGAAGAAGGCAGAACTCAGGAATATACTGATAGGATAAATGCTGAAAAAGCTTTATACGACGGCACTCCAGTTGGACAGAGCACAACGGCAAAGGTATCTGAGGTTACGACAGATATTTTAACTTTCCTTGCTGTTCCAGGCGGCGCTGGTGCCAGAAGTGCAAGATTTATTGCTGGCTCTGCTGCAAGTGGCGGTATTATCTCAGGTTTAAGCGCAACCCAGAGCACAAGTCTAGCTGATAATGCTAAAAATGCCGCGGTAGGCACAGTTGTTGGTGGCACAAGTGCATATGTTGTTGGTAAAGTAGTAGGCAGAGTTAGAAATGAACTAGTCCCTAAGTTTGAGAAATTAAGATCTAAGTCAAGTAAAGTATCTTCTCCAAAGTTTAGAATCCAAGATACTACTCAAGCACCAAATACAACTTATAATGCCTCGAATGTCAACGCACACTCTGCAATAAGTAGAAAACTAAGTGCTTTAGAGTTTGCACAAAGAAATGCAGCAAGAGTAGAAAATTTGCCAGATGGAAGAGTTAGGTATTATGCAGCAGAAAGGCCGTCAAATAGAATGGGAACAACACGAGGCGCATCGTATGTAACAGAGCATAACCAAGCTAGCGGTCAAGTACGATCTTGGATGGAATGCTATGATCACTATGGGAAAGTAAATAGAATACATCCAAAAATGATTGATGGGCAAGTAGTCTCAAGTCAGCATTACCCACCCATACAATCAGAATTTGAGGCGTGGCTCAAAAAACCTGGAGGACCTAGATAATGTATACAACAATTTCTTTTGGCCGTGAATTAAAAACACGAGTCTTACAAAAACAATCAGTGGTAGAAATTGGCAAATGGGCATACGAAATATTTTTGAAAAATGATGGATCATTGGATGATAATTTTTTAAATATACTAATTACCCTTAATACCATGGAGCTTGGAGAAGAGTTTTCTTTTTCCTATAATATGCTAAATAGGTTAGCAGATGATTTGATTTCAGGTAAAGAAATCGACTATACATTAAACGAATATCGTGAATCAGATAAATAGATAATTATTTAGTGTTAATAGTAAGCTTTATAAAACTGTAGAAGAGTACAAGATAACAATCACCCTAACCCTAACCCTTAAACTTACCACACAGCACAAAGCTATCAACCATCTTATCAATCAAAACCAAATACCCATTCGGCCCCAAATCCTGATCCTGCCCCAGCGGATCTAAAACACCCTTATACACAGCCATGTTAGCGGTTAGCGAATCAATAATTTTATAATTAAACTGCGGTTCGCTAAATATGCACTGTACCTTTTCTTGTTGTAAAAGAGTTTGAATTTGTTCAATGCGTTGCGCGCTAGGTGGTATTTCTGGGTTGAGACTAATTGCCCCTACGCCATCGAGATCAAAGTAGGCGTTAAAATATTGGTATGCATCATGAAAGACTAGGAATGGAATTTTATGATAGGGGGAAAGTTGCGCATTCCAAACTTTTTCTTTACGCAAAATTTCAGCTTGTAGATCTTTGGCGTTGCGCTGATAAATTTTTGCATGTTGTGGATCAATCTCAGCTAAACGGTCAGCGATCGCTTGTGCAATTTTAATTGCATTGTCAGGATCTAACCAAAAGTGTGCATCAAAATGATCGTGACTATGATCATGGTCATGCCCATGATCGTGGTTGTGTTCATGCGCCCAATTGGTTGCAGTACGTACCGGTAATAATTTAAGTTTTTTAATTTCTGACAGGTCCAAGGCTTTAGACTTTTTAGCATCCCCCAAATTTTCAACAGATTTGGCCAGATAACCATCAATACTAACCCCACCCCAAATTATCAAGTCAGACTCATTAATTAATTTGGCATCCGAAGGGCGGAGCTGGTAATCATGTGGGGATCCGTTGCCTTTTACGAGCAGCTCGGGTGTACCGACGTTCTGCATTATTTTGGCGCATAGGTTGTAAAATGGTTTGATGCTGACCATAATGGTTGGGTGGTCGGCGGCTAACGCATGGTTTGGCATCAGACAAGTGCAAAA
>CAYPGU010000079.1:0-8479 GCA_964409995.1 uncultured Legionellaceae bacterium
TGAAGCACTAGCGTCTCCTACATTTGTAACGCCTGCACCAACAGTTGCCCCCGCACAAGAGGCTTCCCCAGATCTAGACAAATTTGAAACCGAATTAGAAAAAATCGATTTGGATCAAATTGTCCCACCAACAAGTGGAGAGGATGCTAGTGCGACCGCAATGCCGTCTACGCCGATAGATTTTGGTATTGAGCCAGAAAAAGCCCCTCCTGCAGCTGATGTGATTGAGGGGCCAACTCTAGTCGGTGAAGAAATGCCAGCCGCTGGAGCTGTGGTAGAAAAAGTATCTAGCAATCCAGATCAGTTTTTGAGTTCTGGTTTACGCTTGCAAGATGACACGGCAGTATCATTACAGCCCAATCTAAAATCTGGTGGCACTGATAATTCAGAAAACATTAAAATGAAACTAGATTTGGCCAAGCAATACATTGAGGCTGGCGACAAGGAGTCAGCACGTGAGACCTTGCGCGAAATTATTGAAATCGCCAAAGACGAACAAAAATTAGAAGCAGAAATCTTGCTTAGTAGTATTGTTTAAATCGTTTTGCTATAATAACTCACTTTAGTCTTATAACTAAAATATCGCTACTGCGAAGTGGCGCTATCAACAACGCCTAAGATTAAATGGCGAAGAGTATTTAATGCAAAGAATTGCCTTTGGCGTCGAATATGTGGGCACAAACTATAGTGGTTGGCAAAGTCAGCAAAACCAACCCGGGGTTGTCTCTGTTCAGGCTGTTTTAGAAGTAGCGCTTAGCCAAATCGCCAACCATCCGGTTGAAGTATTTTGTGCCGGCCGTACCGATGCCGGTGTACATGCCTGCGGCCAAGTAATACATTTTGATAGCCCGTCAGTTCGGTCTACCCACGCCTGGATCTTTGGCTGCAATTCAAAATTACCACCTGATATTAGAATTATCTGGGCGAAATATGTCCCACCAGAATTTGATGCACGACGTTCAGCGATTGGACGTCATTATCGTTATGTGCTGTACAATAACTCAATCCGACCAAGTTTGATGAGTGACTATATTGCTTGGCATTATACTCATTTAAATACAGATCAAATGCATCTTGCCGCGCAGAGCTGGTTAGGCGAGAATGATTTTTCTAGCTTTAGGGCGGCTGGCTGTCAGAGCAAATCGCCCATGCGTAACTTGCAGAAAATTGAGGTAACACGTAGAGCAGAACTAGTAATTATTGATATACTTGCGGATGCTTTCCTATATCATATGGTTCGCAACATGGTTGGAGTATTATTGCAGATAGGTGGTGGCAAGCGACCAGTTGAGTGGGCCAGAGAGGTTTTGCTTGCTAGAGATCGTGCCAAAGGCGGTAAGACAGCGTCGCCACAAGGGTTATATTTATTTAATGTAAGGTATCCGCAGTTTCTGGAAATTCCTGAGCAAAATGCGGAACTATGGTTTTTTAAACAAGGTTTAACAGTATGAGTTGGTTGAAAAAGTTTATACCTTCCAAGATCGAGCCTTCTGAAGCGCAAAGGAAGAAGGGTGTACCAGAAGGATTATGGTCAAAGTGTCCAGAATGTAGCTCATTTTTATTCGTTTCAGAATTAGAAAAGAATCTCGATGTCTGTCCAAAGTGTAACTACCATCATCGGATTACCGCCCGCAAACGTTTAGAGATTTTTCTTGATCCAGTATTACAAATGGAAATAGCTGCCGATTTAGAGCCGGTCGATAAGCTTAAATTTAAAGATACCAAAAAATATAAAGATCGATTAGTGTCTGCACAAAAAGCAACCAAAGAACGCGATGCGCTGATTGCTATGCGCGGCCAATTAAAAGGGCGGCCAATTGTCGCTTGTGCTTTTGAATTCACTTTTATAGGCGGCTCGATGGGGGCTGTAGTGGGTGAAAAATTTGTACAAGCAGTTAATGCTGCAATTGCGCATCATGCGCCATTAGTATGTTTTGCATGTAGTGGTGGTGTGCGTATGCAGGAATCATTAATTGGTTTAATGCAAATGGCCAAAACAAGCGCCGCTCTAGCTAAGCTTAACGCAGCAAAGCTGCCCTATATTTCTGTGATGGCTGACCCATGTACTGGTGGCGTCTCAGCAAGTTTGGCAATGTTGGGCGATTTACATCTCGCCGAGCCAAAAGCACTAATATGTTTTGCTGGTCCGCGCGTAATTGAGCAAACAGTGCGCGAAACTTTACCAGAAGGTTTTCAACGTAGTGAATTTCTATTAGATCAAGGATTTATTGATATGATTGTCGATCGCCGGGATATGCGCGATACAATCAGTCGATTATTAAGTAAATTTATTTAGGATTAATAAATGAGCGATATTTCTTTTGTGGATGTAGGGATAGTCCTAATCCTATTCGTATCTACTTTAATTGGGATCTATCGTGGATTTCTACGTGAACTGTTAACGTTATTTACTTGGGTATTAGGTGCTAGCCTATCCTATGTATATGGCGCACACGCTGGACAAATATTTGGTTTTGCTAATCCTGTAACCAAAGAAATTTGCGGCATGATCATGATTTTCGTGACCGTGGTTTTGCTTGGATTTATGATTAAATATTTAATCTGTAAATGGTTTAATATTTCCGGTGCTTCAACATTAGATCGCATCGTTGGTGCATTGTTTGGCCTAGCACGCGGTGCAGTGATCATGGTATTAGCCGCTTTAACCTTAGATAGTACTGACACTAATAGTGCATGGTATAAAGATTCCAGAATGATGCCAACTTTTTTCAGTGGTGCGAAATATGTTACGGAACATACGCCTACAGAGTGGAAAGATCAATGGGAAAAAGACTGGGATAAATTTAGCGGCAAAACCAGCGCATCATCATCTGAACTCTCAGAACCTAGCGAGACTAATAGTTCAGATGCAGAGACAACGAGCACAGATACAGTTGACAACCCAAGCATCGACTCGGGTGCGGATGAGTCAGCGCCTGTTTCTGAAGATCTTTTCCCAACTACTTAGAGTAGGTAGCGGAAGTTTAGATAGAATGCATGGTTGCGTAGTCGGTCAGCAAATAGTACATCATAATTAAATTTAGCTTCTAGGCTTTCTACTACCCCGATAGTAAAGGCTACACCTAAGACTAATTGGGATCTACCTGGAGAGAACGTGCTAATAATTTGTTGCGTCCCACCTTCAACAAAGCCAAAAGTAGTATTCATTTTTGGATTAACAACATTGTAATAAGCCATGGCATGCAGTTCAGGTACAAAAATTCCTGGATTCAATAGTACCGGAGTAGATACTTTACCGCCCAGGCCTAGTTGCACAATATTATTATTATTTAATTGAATATTTAAGTTGGCTCCCGGTGCGCCAGTTTCAGCATATGTGTATTGCTTATTAAACATATACAGCAGCGAAGCTTCTGGGGTTACTTGTAAGAAATCGTATGCCGCATAATCTTTACCCCAAATTCCTTTCGCAGCAAAGGATTGACTATCGTATTCAGATTGTGCGTTTAAAAACAATCCATTAATAGCAATAACACGCGTTGCGTTGTAACTATTAACAAGGACCCCAGTCATCCAATCTAGATAACGTGACTCATCAAAATTATATGTACCGTATAATGTGCCGCCATAGCTTTTAACATTGGTTTGTGAATCGCCCGTTAGTTTATCGCGCACGCGAGATAAAGAATAACTGCCGGCTATGCCCAAGTTGTATTTTTCGTCCAAGTCTCGATCAAAACCTATGGCCACACCGCCAGTGGTTGCATAATAACCAAAACAATCATCTAGTTCATCTTGATTAGCATAGTCACCATATGGTCGCAACCAAATATGATTTTCACGCGAACTGTCACCAGCAAAATATGAAGAACGGCCTTGATTGCGTAACTCAGCTATGCGCAGTTCAACTTGATCTAAGGATTGGTTTTGAATTTGAAAGCTAAATATTGGTGCTGAAATCAGCGGTGTTAATTGTAATAAGGCATTTTGTAATTGATCTGAACTGGTAGAAAGTTCAACCGCGTTTAATACTTGCACCATGTCATTGCTAGGATTGTTAACGCCAATATCTTCTAGGCTATAGCCAACAGCCTGCGCTAAAGTATTACTAACAAATTGATTATAACCGCGTCGAGTAATAGTAGTGTATACAGATTTATTACCTGTGCCACCAACATATGGCGTGCCAAAAGTTAAAAACATAGTATTTTGTGAGGCAGGATTGGCAAAAGTTGTTGCTGCGATTGCGCCTTGCCCTGTAGCGAGTAAATAAGTTCCACCGGGGAAATAACCACCGGTATAAGATAATTGAAAATTCGAAATCGTATTTACTGTGGCTGCTGTCAAATTCAATACACCATAATTGAGTACATCATAAATTTGTGATTTGTATACACCGCTGACAACAAAATTGGATGTGTTTACACTAACATTTTGCGCAGCAATCGTAGTTCCGCTACATGAAAAGCTGCCAGTGTTATAAATACTACCAGAGAGTGTTAATGTTCCAGCTATCGAAATTGCGCCACCGGAGCCGGCTAATGGATAATTGATAGTCGCGGTTGCACCTGCCAATACATTAAAGTTTGTAATAGAAATTGACTGTGTATTTAAGTTTAAATTTGAACCTGAATAAACATTAAAATTCTGTATGTTTTGCAGAATTCCCTTGCTGGTAAAATTGGCTGGATATAGTGTAACACCGCCATCGGCAGAACCGATATTCAAATTACTCGAACCACCAGCGGCAAAACCTAAGTTAATGTTGCCGTTAATATCCCCGCTAAGAGTTAAGATGTTAACGGTGGAATTGAGTGGAGCCGATGTGTATATCGCTTGCTCAATCGTACCATAGTTGTTAATCACTACGCTGTTGGCAGGAGCCGCTGCAGAATTACCATAATAAATAGCAATTGGGCCGTTACTGTAGATATCACCGTAGTTATTAACGGTGTCAGTAGTGCCTGAGTTAGTAGCATTATCCCGGTTTTGACGAATAGCATTACCACTCGAATCAGTTCCGTTATAGCTTAAGGTTGCGCCACTGTTAACAGTAATTGTGCTACCAAGTCCAGCTTGAACAGTATAATTACTATTATTAGTGGTTTGCATGTTGCCACTAAATATTGTTAGGGTCTGTCCGTTCGGTAAAACATAAGGTGCTGTAACGCCAGGAAATGAAGATGCCTGCACGTTCATGGCGAGCATGCTTAAACAGAATCCTGTGCACCAAAGTTTGTATTTAGGCTGCCGCAACAAATCCATGTAATAAACCTAACTAATAATCGATATTATACTTCTAATCCTGATATATTAGTATGGGATGATTTTATATATTTCGCTATAGTCTTCGCCGTTTAGATTTATGCTTTTTAGATCTGAGGAATGGCACATGGATCGTCTCTTTTCTTTAGCACGCCCATATTAAAAATGAAGCCTAAGCGCCAAATTACACCGCGTGTTAATTGAGTGCCGGGTAGGTAACCAGAAACTTTATATCCGATTTCACCAAAAGCCGCGACCGTATCGCTGACGGTGAATTTAGCATTTATAAAATCAGCGAAACCCCATTTGTTGGAATTAGTCAGGGCTGTATCATTTTTTAATAGATGTGGCTGGTACCAAACAGAGAGTTTATTTGAAAATGACCAGCAGTCAAAACTATTCAAAGGCTCAATCAATAAATCCGCACCGTAGGAATTGTTACTGCCTGTACGACCAAAGCGTAGATTAACGCCAATAAATTTATCTTGCGGGGTATATAAATTATTCAGTAATTGATACTCCGGTCCATATGGTGCGAGCAAAACACGGGTAGTAGGCATCCAAGCTGCATCGCCAATATGCAGTGTATCAAAATCCCAACTTTGATCTCCAATCCACATATAACGACCAATTGAAAGCGCTGAAATATAGAACATAGGATTTACCCAATCCCACACTAAAGTTGATTTCATTTTATTATTAGTTAATGCGTTACGACCTTGCCAAGCATTAACATTTGTGACGTAATCATTAATACTATCATCTGCGCGTAAAAATTCACCTGCGGTACCAAATACAACAGTTGATTGATTAAGCATATTTACTAGATAAAATGTCGCAGCGCGGCTATCAAGTTGGTTATAACGCATCCAATCGCGTTCATATTTTTGGCCTAGAATTGTTGTGGATTCCATGCCACCGGCTGCAAAGGCTGCTTGTTGATTTGCTTGCCAATATCCGCTGGTTACTTTGGTTGAACCATGGAATGGATATAATCTATAACTGATGTCATTCGCATGAAACTCACGCGCTCTGGCGCCATGTCCAAATACTTCGTCCTGCACTACCATGCCCCAGCTAAATAATGTAAATTCAAACGCCCATTTTGCCATGCGGCCCAATGTTATCGGAACAGAACATTCACCCACTGTTCCGGACAGAAGGATATCATCTAAGGCTTCATAACCGCGTTCTGCAGAAATTAACCAGTTCGCACCCATATACGGTGAATAGTATTTATCGATACTGAGGACGAATTCTTCGGCATACAAATTTTTAGATGATGTACACAAAATTACTAAAACTGCTAGTGTATAAGCTATTCCATGCCTCATTAACATTCCTTTATCCACTTATTTGTTTTTGATAATCTTCTGTGTCACGTTTTAATCCTGGTTGCAAATTATTTATCAACAGTCTATTCGCTGTAATAGTTCCTGCGGTAGGCGGGATACTATAAATAAATCTTAACCAATGCTCTTCTCCTGCATGTGCCGCGTGAAAATATTCCTCTTGTAAATCTAGCATTGCAACAGGATCATATCCGGCGCGATATAAATTATTGACTGTTTCACGATCTGGATTAGCCTCACCAGAAAATTTAGCTACGCTTAAACTCAAAGTCGCTGCTAATTCTGCCTCATCGCTTAACTCATCTAAGAGGCCGCGGCTGATCAAAATAGTTTGCTTTTCTGCATCATAATTTAGTTCTGATTGCTGCGAATCAATCACGGCAAAGAAATAGTTGGAGATTGGTCTTTCGCTAACTATCTGCAGTCGTTTATAAACCCGATTAATGTATTCCTCCAGCATAGATGCTGAAATGTGCGTAATGTCTGCTTGGTCACGCATAGCTTCAGCATTTGCGGCATCTTGCGCCTCTGGTGAATATTGTTGGCCAAATCCACAGAGGCAAGGAATTAAGATTGTAAGAATTAGTTTACGCATTTTATATCCGGATCATTATTCTTGCTAATTATAAGTTATATACTTTATATATTAAAGTAAAAAGCAAAAGACCATCAAAGTGACATAAATGCTGATATTTCAAAAGGTGTGGACTGCATGACATTAAATTTAGAAGATAGCCGGATTGATCTAATAGAAAAAATGGATCAAATGATTGATGCAAAATTGCCTCAAGCAGAAGCAGCTTTGGTAAAAGATTTTGTTGCCCAATATTATCTTGGCGTATCTCCATACGACTTACGTGAAACAAGTATCGAAGATTTATATGGATCTCTTATATCGCTGTGGCGCTTTTTGTATAAAAGATTGCCCGGAGAATCAAAGTTACGAGTTTACAACCCCAAGCTCGAAGAAAGTGGCTGGCAGTCTAATCATACGGTGATTGAAATTTCTCAAGAAAACAAACCGTTTCTTTTGGACTCGATACGTCTCGCACTCAATAGAATGGACGTTAATACTCGGTTGATCATTCATGCCGAAGGAATACGTTTTGAGCGTAATAAAGCAGGAAATGTGCAAAAAGTATTACCTATAGATTATACAGGAGATATTGAATCTCAAGATACGGTAGAAGCAGAGGCGCCAATTTACATTGAAATTGACCGCCAAAGTGACACTGCAGTAATTGAAAAAATAACTGTTACATTGCGCGAAGTATTATCAGTGGTTGATATTATCGTGCAAGATTGGAAAAAAATGTTGACTGTTTTGCATGATACAATCACTGAATTAGAAAAAAATAATCATAAAAAAGACCAAAATATCATTGAAATTATAGAGTTTTTATGTTGGTTAGGTAATGATCATTTTACATTTATTGGTTATGCAGAGTATGCTTTTTCCTCATCAGATAGTACTGGAATCTTAGAATATAGCAAAGGTACTGGGTTGGGAGTGTTAACCGATGCCAGAATGCGTATTCCTACGCGAGATTTAAACAATTTGTACCCTGCTGCACGTAATGAAATACTAAGCCAAGATGTGCTGTTGCTGGGTAAAACCGATACCATGTCCACGATTCATCGTCCAGCCTATACAGATTTTATCTGTATTAAATTCTTTGATAAAAAAGGGCGCCTGGAAAAAATGGTGCGCTTTTTAGGGTTGTATACAGCAACTGTATATAACGAGCCAGCAGTAAATATACCATTTATTCGACAAAAAATTGAGCGAGTTTTTAGCATGGCGCATTTTGCACCCAATAGCCATGATGCTAAAGTATTATCGAATATTATCGAAACATTGCCGCGCGACGAACTATTTCAAACTAATGACAAAGATCTTT
>CAYPGU010000080.1:0-8405 GCA_964409995.1 uncultured Legionellaceae bacterium
ATTTTAAATGCGGATTTAGCCAATCGCGACTTGGGCCGCCTTCCTTGGCGGTAATAATTTCAACTTGTGCGCCATTGGTTAAAGGTTGGTTAAGCTGGATCATTTTGCCATTTGATTTAGCTCCGCGACATCGTTCACCAACTGAAGAATGGATATGGTAGGCAAAATCAATCGCCGTAGCGCCAACCGGTAAATCTATGACATCACCTTGCGGAGTAAATACATACACTCGATCCGCAAAAAACTCAGCGCGCAGGGCTTCGACCGCCTCACCATCCAAAACCAATTCATCTTGCCAATTAAGAATTTGCCGTAATTGATTGAGCTTCTTTTCGTAATAAGGTTCGTGTTGACTGCCTTCTTTATAGCGCCAATGTGCAGCGACACCTAGCTCTGATTGCTCGTGCATTTGTGGCGTGCGAATTTGAACTTCGATAGTACGACCATTTGGCCCAATCACCGCAGTGTGTAAGGATTTATAGCCATTTGATTTAGGATTGGCTATATAATCATCGAATTCTTTGGGGATATGTTGCCATAGGGTATGAACTGTTCCTAGCGCAGCATAGCAGTCAGAAACTGTAGGAACGATAACACGCAAAGCTCGCACATCATAAACCTCATTATATCCAATCATCTTGCGTTGCATTTTGCGCCAGATGCTATAAATATGTTTAGCGCGGCCATAAATATTGGCATTTATACCCTGTTGCGACAAAGCATCTTTAAGCTCATCTTGTACTGCATTAATATATTTTTCACGATCAACTCGGCGCTCATCTAATAGCTTAGCAATGTTTTTATATAGATCTGGCTGTAAAAATCTAAACGCAAAATCTTCCAACTCCCATTTAATTTGTCCGATGCCCAGACGATTTGCCAGCGGTGCGTAAATTTCTTTGGCTTCCAAAGCAAGTTGAGTTTTAATTGCATCAGTTGAGTGTACCGCCATGCGCATCGCACACATATGCGAAGCGAGCTTTACTAAAACAACCCGCACATCTTCTACGACTGCAAGCAACATCTTGCGCAAATTGTGTAAATTTTCTTCGGCAATATCACTGGTGGTTAAGCGCAAAGGGTTGCGCTTGTGTACCGAATCCATTTCTTGTACACCAGTTGATAACTTAAATATTTCATCGCCAAAACTAGCATTAATCGATGCTAAGGGTATTTTACCGTTACTCACGGCAGGATATAGAATACCGGTTACTAGCGATGCAGTATCCATGCCCAATTCATCGAGAATTTCTGCTATTAAAGTGCCAGCGCGTAGTTCATCAAGTGATTGAACTAATTCACAAGCTGTTTGAATTATTTTTTCATCGTTGGTGGCACGTTTGGCAGTTATTATCGATACCCAAGCGTTTAGATCGATGCTGCCGTCTTCACGAAGCGGCTGTGACTCGCGAACTTTTACCATTTACATCCCTTACAAATAAAGCCATTGCTTCAACGTGCAATGTATGCGGAAACATATCCATTATTCCGACTTTAGCTAGTTTATATCCCAACTGATTGCTTAAAATACCACTATCTCGTGCCAGCGTGGCTGGATTACAAGATACATATAAAATTGTATCCGCACCAAGTTTAGCAAGCAAGGGCAAGATTTCTGCTGCTCCAGAGCGCGGTGGATCAAGTAAAATCTTAGTATAAGATCTTTGTAGCCATTTTGCATTGCTATGATCCGCAGTTAAGTCTGCGGCATAGAACTCGACATTGGCGATGCTATTGCGTTGTGCATTTTCATAACCACGTTGCACCATCGCCTCAGAACCCTCAACTCCAATCACTTGGCCGGCTAATTGTGCCATCGGCAAAGTAAAATTGCCTAAACCACAAAACAAATCTAGCACCTGATCTTCTTTAGTTAATTGTAATAAGTCTAAAGCTTGTGCCAACATTTTTTGATTCAAAGCTGGATTAATTTGTGTAAAATCCATTGGATGAAAAGCCATGTTTAAATTATAGGCTGGCAAACTGTAATATAAGCGTTCGTTCTGATCTGCTGGCCAAACTTTGCGTACGCTATCTAATCCGGCTGGTTGTACATAAAAGGCAAAATCTTTAAGTTGTGCAAACTCAATCCAGAGTTGTTGATCACGCGCGGTCATCGCCTCCAGATTCCGAACAATTAAAGCCAGTTGATCATCCCCAATTGCAACTTCTATTTGTGCAATTTGCTGATAACCATCAAGCTGAGCAATAAAGACTTTCAGGGCATCGAGCATTAGGCCAATTTTTGGATGTAAGACCAAACAAGAATCAATATCAGCTAAATAGTTACTATTCTTTTCACGAAACCCAACTAATACTTTGTCCTTCTTGATCACATAACGCACGCCTAACCGTGCTTTGGTACGATAACCCAATTGCGGACCAGTTAAGGCCGGTATAACTGCAGCTGGTTTTACTTGGCCAAAGTGTTCTAATTGCTCTAATAAGCTTTGCTGTTTGGCAGCCAATTGTGCAGCATGCGAAACATGTTGCTGCGAACAACCACCACAAATAAGGAAATGCGCGCAAGGCGGATTTACCCGCTCAGCAGCTGCTTCAATAACTTCAACTAATTGCGCCTCATTGAAACGGCGCTTTCTTGCTTTGATCGCGTAGCTGACTTTTTCACCTGGCAAGACGCCATCGATAAATACCGTCTTACCAGCCTCATCACGCCCGACCCCACGGCCCTCGTGGCTCAGTCGGGCAATATCTAGAATTTGTGTAGTTACTACAGTTTCCGCAGTCATAATACGATCTATGTTAGTTGAAAGGAGTATATCGTACCATAGATTGTGGAATCCCGGCTACTACGCATTAATCAAGCGAATGCTAGCCGGGATGAGGATTAGCCTAAGCTAACCCGGCGCGGTTTGGGCAGCTCAATTGGTAGGATCGGCGCAACTGATTTGTATTTTACTGAAGAGATTACCTTGAATTTTCCTGGCCCTTGTTCAGGATCTAGCTTGCTTGAGCTCTCAAAATGAAAAGCAAAATAGGTAAGTTGTGGTTTCACCTCTTCCGGTAACTCTACTATCTCCACCACAGCGGGAGGCAAGTCCTTAATTAATGGCACCGAACTACTACTACACAAAGTATCGTAAGGAACTAGCGGATGCTCGCTATATAAAAACGACAATTTACCAGGTAATTTATTTTCTTCAGTAACCACTGTCAAACCTAAACTTTCACACATCAAAGGTTCGGGCAATTTTAACTTAAATGGTAAACTTGTATATCTATAAGTCATACAGCCACAACTTGTATCAACATCTAGCTTTGATGACTCGAATTCATAACGTCGCGGGGCGAGTTGTATAGCATTTAAATACAGTATAATTTCACGTAAGGATGTTAGTGCGGCTAGCACCTCTGGATCCGAATAATCTTGACTGATAGCTAATTGATCTACGATCAATTCTAACTCTTGCTCTTTTAGAGCTAACTCTGCTCGCTTGGCTCTTTCTTCAGTATCGCGCGATATCTTATCAAGATATACGGCATAATAAGCAAGCGCCTTTTTACATTTTTCAACAGCATTGTTATAAACATTGGCCAGCAATTGCTTATCTAGTAATGGGCGGGCATCTTCGCCAAATATTTCAATATACGAGGTGGTTTGATATTTAATAACATGAGCTGATTCAGTGGTCGGATGATTATTGAATTTGGCTGTAAACTCGTCAATCCATTTCTTTAGGCTAGTTATATTAGCCGCCATCGATGGTAATTGAACCGGCAAAAACCCTTCGGTATTAATCCTTATCTCATATGACAAGTGGTTATCTCGAATAAGTTTATTCAGCTTTTCTGCGTTGCTAATATTAAACATCCCACTAACATTAACACCCAGCTCAGTATCTAATTGACTTTTTACACCCTCACTTACCTGCTTAAATGTTATAACTATGGTTACCTCATTACCTTTGGTAAGTTCAGAAAAGAAGGCATTACCATATTTTTGATAAAAATCATATTTATTCGCTTTTAATTCATCTCGAGCTTGCAGCACTGTCGGATCATTCTGTATCCCATCTGGCAATCTTAGCCGAACCGTTCTTTCGATAGCAGTTATTGTGATAATGTATACAACATTTTCCTGCTGACGTTGTTGCTCTTTGGAGTATTTAAGCGCAGCTAATAAATTCACAGTTTGAGTTACAGGAACATTTGCTTTAGTTGTGGTAGAGAATTGTTTTAAATAATCAGCGCTTGATTCAAATACCGAACAAAAGTATTTAACTTGTGGTGTAGGAATTGTATCAACAGGGCAAACTGGAAAAATCTTTAAAGATTTATCGTCATTAGTAATATCGCTATATCCATATCCAGGTTCTATCGGCATACATCCTCCATAATGAATTAAAAGTCCGTAACCCATTATTAACAGTTTTGCCTGATATATACAAGGTTTTTAATATTAGCGACCTGGTGGCGGTGGTCTTTGGCCGTTCCTGCCGGGCGGACCAAATCCGCCGCCCTGACCTGGACGTCCTCCAGGCTGCATATTACCGCCTGACATGTTCTGCTTGTTAAAACTTTGATCAGGGGTGCCTTTAAAACAGCGCGGCACTAATGGAAAGTCTGCGGTTATGAAATAAGCATAAGTACCTTGCGGGTAATCAGGAGTTATGCCAAAACGTCCGTTACATTCATCCAAATCTCCAGCGCCAGCTGTGTAAGCCCAATCTTGGGTAAATGTTCCATCATAAGTACCACCAGGTCCATTTGGACGCGTACCGTATTTTAATTTATAACTGGAACGTAATTCTTTTATTGCAGAATTAGGATTCATTGGTTCGGCATAACCATACAGGGCGTAAATCGGAAAGCCATCCGCAGCGTAACCAATTAGTTTAGAAAAGCTAGCACTTGATTGAGCGGCAACCAAATATGTTGGCAAACCATGATAGTGATAAGCACCATTTGGTTGCACATGAGCATTATTCTGATCTATACCCAAATTTATATGACCACTTAATGCTTCATAGCGCCAATTTGGATCATTTTGCCACAACTCCGCTGTGCCAGGATCAAAAGGCACACCGTCTATAGCCACTCCAAAATCCATATAGCCTTGCAGTGCGGTAATCGAAGAACTTTGTTGTGGGTTAAGTGGCATACGAAAAGAATAGCTTTGCGCGCTAATCGTATTTGGGTTACCGCTATTTGGAAATGAACCATGCACTGTCGGGATGCCATTACTTTGAATAAACCGATATGTGCCATCGGTCGTCATCGTAACTTGCTCAGCGACAGCAGCCAAACTGACACATGGCAATACATTTAGTAAACATCCTAGTAAAAACACAACTAATTGATGTTGCATAGCTTTTCCTAAATTAAGTCTAATGACATTATACCCTCAAACAAAAATTTGTGGCAAACTACAGGCATATTCAGTTCTTATAATTAGGATAGTTATATGGCTATGAAGTGGGGTATTAAACAGCGGGTATTATTCTTAGCTTTGACTCCCACTATCACTATTTCTATTTTACTTGGCGTTTACTTCATTGGGATTCGTTTAGAGGATTTAGCTAAGGCTCTTAACGATCGCGGCACAGCTGTTGCTTCGCGGCTAGCTTCGCAAGGTGAATATGGGGTGTTTGCGCGTGATACCGAATCTTTACGCAGCCTGGCACGCAGCGCAATCAGCAAAGAAATTAGCAGTGTGGCTTTCTATGATAAGAAAGGCGATGAAATAGCCAGTGCAGGTAAATTAACTTCAGATATTGTGCCACCCACCACTAATCTTGGCACAGTACAAATTATTCCAAATAGCTTAAGCGATACAATTAGTTTTATTGCACCGGTAACTTTGCCCGATGTGGTGATTGACTCCTATCCGAACAATTCTATAGATATTACTGGGGATAATTTAAATACCACTATCATTGGCTGGATGAAAGTTGAACTAGATCACAAGGCTACGCGCCTAAAAGAATATCAAGTATTAATTCATAGCGCTTTAATTGGCCTCTTAGGTTTGAGTATTAGTTGTTTGTTGGCCTTACGCCTTGGACACGACGTAACGCGACCAATATTAGAATTATCCAATGCGGTAGAAAAAATTAAAAATGGTGAATTGCATACCCGCGTGCGCACTGATTCGCAGTGGGAGCTTGGCATCTTAGAATCTGGCATCAATACCATGACTAGTGCCTTGCAAGTAGCCCATGAAGAACTACAGCATAATGTGGAAAAAGCCACCGCGGATCTGCGGCAAACTTTAAAAACAATTGAAGTACAAAATATCGAACTGGATGCTGCGCGTAAAGAAGCTGAAAGTGCCACTGAAGTTAAATCTGAATTTTTGGCCAGCATGAGCCACGAATTGCGCACCCCGCTAAATGGAATCGTTGGTTTTATAGGTTTATTGGATCGAACTGATCTTTCCGAACAGCAACACGATTATTTGCAAACAATACAAAAATCCGCACATTCACTTTTATCAATTATTAATGACATTCTAGACTTCTCAAAAATTGAAGCAGGTAAATTACATTTGGATTTAATGCCAATGGATATTCGCGAATGCGTCGAGGATACGCTAACTCTACTTGGCCCCAGCGCGCATGATAAAGCTTTAGAATTAGTACCATTTATTTACTCTGATGTGCCAAGCAAAATTAATGGCGACTCGCTACGGATAAAACAAGTAATTACTAATCTGGTCAGCAATGCGATTAAATTTACACAAGAAGGCAGCGTTGTATTACGTGTTATGTTGGAACAAGACAGTATTCATCATGTAACCTTATGTGTCAGTATCACTGATACCGGAATTGGGATCCCAGAGGCACAACAAAAAGAACTATTTAATGCCTTTAATCAAACTAATCCAAATATAACTCGTCGTTTCGGCGGCACTGGGTTGGGATTGGTAATTTGTAAAAAATTAGTTGAACAAATGCACGGCACTATTGAGGTCGAAAGCGAGCCCGGTAAAGGAACCACATTTTGGTTTACCGTCCAAGCAGAAAAGCTCAACGATACCCATCCAGTTGAAGAAAAAGAATTAGAATATATTCGCGTCCTATTGTATGAAAAACACCGCGTCACTCGTTTGGCAATGCTGCATTTACTCGAACAATGGGGCATGCGTGTGACCGAATGTGAGACAGCTGAAGATATGCAACCTTTAGCGCAGCAAGCAATTTTAGCTGGCGATCCTTTTAAAATGACTATTGTCGGGGTCAACCAGCCTTTAGTGGAAATGGAATTTATCGCTGAAGTAATCAACAACATTAAAGAGCCATTTGCCTGCCCTGTTGGAATTTTAGTTAATTCTACAGAGTATACGGTACATAATGATATTCTGCAGGCAGGAGCTGCACTTTGCCTTGCCAAACCGATTTGTCGCCGTAAATTATACGATGCATTGCGCAAGATATTCTTCACCACTGATTCTTCTGATCAAATAACCGCTCCATTACCTAGCTTAAAAGTATTGGCTGTAGATGATAACCAAGCCAATCTTAAGCTGGTTAAAGTATTCCTCGAAAATATTGGCGTTGTTCCAACCTTAGCACGCAGTGGTTATGAAGCTTTACAATATTGCAAGAAGCATGCGTATAATTTAATTTTAATGGATTTGCATATGCCGGGTATTGATGGAGTTGATACATCGGTGCAAATTCGCAGCACGAATAACCCTAATTACAATACGCCAATCGTGGCACTCTCTGCGCATGTGCTACTTGCAGAAAGAGACCGCATCAGCGCTGCAGGAATGAATGATTATTTGGCCAAACCGATAGACGAAAACAGTCTACGCGCATCGATCTATAAATGGACCCATAGTGGTGTTAGAGCACGTGACAAGGAGTGTAATGTGGCAATGGTAAATGAAGCAGGCATGCAAAAAATTGACTGGGAATTGTGTAAGAAATTAGCTGGTAACAAACAAGATTTAGCTAAAGAATTATTAGAAATGTTGATTAATTCTTTGCCCTTAGATATTAGCAAAATCAAACAGTGTTATGACACACGCGATTTTTCTGAATTACGCGAAGAAGTGCACAAACTGCATGGCGCATGCTGCTATGTTGGTGTACCACGCATGAAGAATATTACGAAGCAATTAGAAAGTGCGATTGCGACACCAGATCCTGAGCAAATCAAATTTTATTTGCAGGAATTAGAATCAGAAGCAGCCGCAGTGTTGGATTATTTCAATAGCGAAGAGATTCAGGATAAATTGGATAGCCTGGTGTACGTTTGATACTTTGCTGCGATTCTAGGCTTTCGGCGGTCGATGTTCACTATTGTGTTGTCTGCTCTCTATATCTGCGACCATTTGTTGAACATTTGGGCCCGCTGTTTCCAGTTTAAATTCTTTCTTTTTGTTTAAATATACCACACCAGATAACACCAACATTAACAATAATATTGAGCTAATC
>CAYPGU010000081.1:0-8361 GCA_964409995.1 uncultured Legionellaceae bacterium
CGCCATGGTCTATTCTAGAGGCCAAAGGAGTTGCATGGTTTAGTGTTAGGAAACATATTGGTGATATATTTGCACCGATTGCTTTTGGCTTGGCGGAAACATTTCCTGATGATACGAGATTGTTTGTGCCGGGAACAGACTTTTTTTGCGCAGCCAAAACAACTTTCAATAAGGTGGAAACAGTGGCTGATTGTAAAGCAATTTTTGAGTTGTTCAATGATCGCACCATCACAATTCGTCGATCGGTTTTTGAATTATATAGAGCGAAAGTTTCCGATCCTGCCAAACAAAATCTATTGCCTGTTTATAAAAAAGTATACGCATTTTTTAAGGCCGAAGAATTGCTGTTACCTTACAGTGCAAGTTCAACATTATTTGGTGCTTTAGCAACTATAGCTTGCAGCTCTGATTCTGTGCGCCAGGCTGTATCTAAACTACAGATTTCAATACAAGGCAAACTGCCATTCATGGATCTGCTATGTTGGAAAGAAGTAATTAGAGATTTGCACAACAGAGATCCACAGCAAATATCCGTAACGCGGTTAGATGAATTGCAGTTGATTGTTGATAAGCCTGATGTTTATGGTAACCGCGCTATAATTATTGCAACAAAAATGAAATTTTTGCCATTAATTGTGCTTTTATGTGAACGTCTGAATGTTAAGGTTGATGAAGAAGCTATGCGTTTGGCAATTATTGAGGCGCCACAGGAGTTTTCAACACAAAATTATGCTGTAGCAAGTTATCTGATCAATCGTTATAAGATTGACAATCATAAGCATGGCATATTGCAAATGGATGTGTTCTGCGAAGCGGTAACTTTAGCGCAAAGTTTGCACAAGGTGGTTTGGCTTATAACTATGGGGTTTGACCCAACATATCTACACAAAGATGGCAACATTCTACATTATTGTATAGAGGCATCAGTTGTTGAAATTTTAGATAAACTACCGAATATTTTAAAGCCAGGGCAAATTAACATATTGCTTGAACAAAAGAATGCACAAGGTCAAACTCCATTACAATTGGCTGAACAAATCAATACAGACTTGCTAGAAAGGATTAAGCTTTTATCAAATGTGTTGAATATTCATAAACCAAAATTACTGGTTTTTTAAGCACCAAAACTAGCACCTTGACTTGATGGTTGTTGGCCATTTACTAAAATGCTAAATGGGTGATCAGTTTTTGCATATACTTGTTGGATTGCTTGTACAATTTCTTTAGTTTGTGACTTATCAGTTGATATCACATCGAAAGTAATTGTCTCTCTATTGCCAGCATTAAAGTGACTGTCAATCACATTCGCCAAAGAGGTTGTGGTTAAACCTTCTTTTTGTAGATCATAAAATCTTATAACGATTTGACCATCTGCTTTTTCAACTGCTGCGATTGGCTTGTTGTTAAGATCGGTAATCATGAGTCCTGCGTCAGATGGGTCTGCTTTTGCTTGCCCGTCAAGTTTCTCGATAATATTCTTGGCTATATTATCCAAATTTTGATTTTCATCACCCACCGGTTTAACTTTTAAACTGGCTGAATATTGTGGTGTCAGACTTGCTCTAGAAATATTTGGGGCATCATTCTCTACATCATAAGTAGAATCAAGGCGCTGTATTTTTCTTGTTGGCAACTGAGAGTCATCGCGAAATCGTTTACGAGTCGGACCTGCTTTTTCTTGTTCTTCAACCTTCTGTTCAAGCTGTTCGCGAAAATTTGTTAACATACTTGCAATAATAACCGGCGTACATACATCATTAGGGTTCAGACGTTCTGTTAAACCCCCATGCGGACTGACGAAATTTGCAACAATACCTAGCATCTTTTCTTCGCTAATTAGATTTGTTTCAAATGCAGATTTGAGCTTAGGATCGCCCTGTATTGATGCTTTAACCATTTCGCGTAAAAAGTGTGAGCAATTAAATAATAGTAAATTATATGTTAATTTACCAGCTTTTATTTCCTGTTGTTTTTCTTCCAAGAACTTGAGCATCCCTTCTAAGTTTGCGCCTCTTTGTCCAGAGCCTTCATGGACCAATGGAATAACAATATTTTGTGTAGGAGGAGTACCAATCGTGATAAATTCGTCAACTTCGCCAACAAACTCAGCGCGCGACATTTTATTATCTGGATCTAAAGTCTTTTTAAGCAAATCTAAAGAATTATTGACGTTATCCATAAAAATTTTGCCAGCATCCTTCCTATTTGAATTTTCTATGTATTTCTTTTCTGCAACTTCTAGATCAGAAGCGAATTTTCTTAGCGCTATGCTTGCGATGAACAATTTCTCCTTTTCATTTCTGCCGTTAATTTGCTCATAAAAACGATGATCCATTAAGTGCTGATGGATAATAGTTGTTGCGTCAAGATTAATGGTCTTGCGCGTAAACCAGGAGAGTGGGGATAGTGGCGATGCTACCTCACGCTGATCGTCTAGAATAGCTCTACCCTTGTCACTCAATGTAACTTGTGTTAATAACATAGTGCTTAAGCAAGCTTCTAATTCTGTATATAAAACACTTTTCGAATCACCTATCCCGACTTTGCCATCGGGGCCAAAATTTACATTAACTTCATAGACTGTTACACCATCACGTTGTGAAGTTGAATACGGTATGCCAGAGTTTTGTATATACTGTTTAAATAAATCATAATTGGAAAAACGGATAATTGCACCAGAGTGGCTAGAGGATATGCCTTGTGTAATTGCAGCTAACCCAGCCTCTAGTTTTGGGTCGGATACAGTCGCACCGTGCAATCTAAGCTCAAATTCGAGGACTTCTTTTGCACCAGACATATTGTTGCTCCACTTATACTTATATTGTTTGACCTATAAAAGTATAAATAGTTCAATTGTGTGTATATGCTCGTTACTATAGTTTATCGCTAGCGGTAGAAGCTGCTTTTTGCTGCAGGCAGTTTAGCAAATCACTGCTCTGACGCCAGCCACACACCCCTTTTGAGTCTTCTTCGCAAACACCAAATTCGTTATAGCATTGATATTCTGCTTTCCATAAACAAGTTGTCATTGGTTCTTCTTCGTCACTAGCACAAACTTCGTTGTTACAACCTGAAACCACACAAATTGCTTGTGCATTGCTGAACAAGAGTGTGCCTAACAAAAGTGCTCTGCTGAGTAATTTAAAATTCCATTTATACATTAGTAGTTTCCTCACATTTGATTCCTAAACGTTTAAATAATTGCAAGTCCTGAGTTGGAGCTGGGTTATTTGCGGTCAATAGCTTCTCACCATAAAATATCGAGTTGGCGCCAGCCATAAAACACAGCGCCTGCATTTCATCACTCATGTGTTCACGACCAGCAGATAATCTGACATATGATTTTGGCAGCATAATTCTAGCTAGAGCAATCGTACGCACAAAATCTAAATTATCAATTTCAGTTTGTTTTTCTAAAGGCGTACCAGGTATGTTAATCAATTTATTGATTGGAACAGATTCTGGTGGTTCTGCCATATTAGCCAAGGTAAGGAGCATTTTTATACGGTCTGCATTCGTTTCACCCATGCCTAATATGCCGCCACAACAAACTTTTACGCCTGCCTTGCGCACTTTATCTAGGGTATCTAAGCGATCTGCAAATGTACGGGTGGTGACAATTTGGTCATAGAATTCTTCTGAGGTATCGATGTTATGATTATAATAATCCAAACCTGCATCGCGTAGTTGTTCTGCTTGGTTGTCTTGCAGCATTCCCAAGGTTACGCAAGTTTCGAGCCCGAGCTTTTTAACTTCTGACACCATGTTGCACACTTGGTCCAAATCACGCGCATGTGGGCCACGCCAAGCAGCGCCCATGCAAAATCGAGTACTGCCTGCCTCTTTAGCTTGTTTGGCTGCAGCGATTACATCGTCGATAGGTATGAGTTTGCTCTTTTGTAAACCAGTGTTGTAATGCGCTGACTGTGGGCAATAAGAACAGTTTTCTGGGCAGCTGCCAGTTTTAATACTTAACAAAGTGCTAATTTGCAATTCATTGCTTGCAAAATTATTTCTATGCACAGTTTGCGCTTGATATAACAGTTCACCAAAAGGCAAATTAAATATTTCATTCGCTTGTTCAAAAAGCCATGTTGATTTAAGCAAAATGTGATCCTCCATTTCTTAATTTACGACTCTGTCTAGCTGAAGATGGTGGCGGAGGACCTGGAGGTGGCGGTGGTGGCGTTTGCCGAGCTGCTTGGCTAGACCTTTCTCGATCAGTCCACATTATGACAAGATCATTTTCATTAAGTGGGTATTCTAATAGCGCATATAATGCCTCCCCTTCACCAATATGAAACTTTAAATCCTCATCGATAATCTGCTTGAACTCTAGGTTGCCACGCGCAAATCTTTGCACGAATTCATCTTTAAAGTTTTGTAATTCATCACGCACAGACCTCTTGAATCCGTCATACAGAGCTTGGTTCCTTAAGCTAAGTGGAAATCGATCATTACCATTCCATACCTTTATAAATTGTTTGGCGAGTGCTAAGTCTTTGGTAGCTTCATAAATTTTCCGATAAATAAATTGCTTAACATCGTTTAAGAATAGATCCGGAACATCATAAATTAACTCAATGCCGCTTAGAACATTATGAAATGCGTCAAATGCAAAATTATACTGCCCCTGCCCACAAACCGGTTCATCCTTAGCAGACATGTTCTCGTAAAAAGTAGTGTTAAAGCCAGCGACAAGATTTCTGTTGCCGCCTCTTGCGCCGTTAGCAATTGCACGCGCCATGATTTCAAGGAAGTTCCTTCTTCTACTTTCTAGGTTCTCAGATGGATCAAAATTTAATAGTCCATTCTTACCTGATGGTTGTACAATATGCGAAAGCATACATGCGTGCCAAAGTAATGCAATAACGTTGCGTATTCCATAACCCTTAATTTTAGTTTTGCTCATTAGTCCATTATGCGAGTGCGAGCCGTGTGGTGTTACCTCCGGATCATCTGAGACTTTTAATGCGCGCAAAGCAGTAAGCACATCTTGTGCCAACCTCGTTTTATCTTTTTGGATTGACAATGGTGCTTCATCATCAGAAAATATCACTGTGGCTAAGTCCTCGTTCTCTTCGCTCCATAACTCTTCATGTATATGCTCATCAGATTGATGATAATTTTTAAGTAAATAAATCGTTGAGTCAGATAGTGCAAATTGTCCTTCTACAAAACTTAAATAATCTTTGTTAACTAGTTCTTGCGCCAACCCAACCAATCTCTGGGTAAGGTCGTTGATTGCTTGATTTTCAGCTGCAGAATAATTACTTGGCTGACAGTCTTCATATAATACAGCTGGCAAGTCTTCTTCATAATCAGCTAAAACAGCTGGTGGTTCGTAATTATGTATTCGTGAATAATTGGGAGCCGGAAAATTATACATGCGACGTAGGTTTTGCTCGCTTAGCATAGCTGTTACTATCACGCCAAACATATTACTGTCGGCATGATTTTCTAAACTTTTGGCACGTTTACGTCGTATGGTGGCCGCTGTCGCAACGATAACTTGACGTGGTGGGTTAAGGAATTCTGGAATTCTAGTGGTTTTAATTTGACTCGGAAAATCATGCATTTTGTCTTCCAGAATTTTAATTATGCTGTTAAATGTTGTTAGCTCCTGCGCAATGTCAGTAATTTTGAATCGTAGAGCATAGTCACCACTATCTTCTTGTGTAATTTCAATTTCATCAGCAAGGTCGGCGATTTGCATGGCTAATGAATCAGTGAAGGATATTGGTTCACGTTTAGCATTATATTTAATCGGTGCCGCGCTTGACACAATTAGTTTTACACTAATTTTACCTTCAGTTTGTTTTGAAAAATGAATGTATGTAATATCTATTACTTCAGGATCTGGATTTGACCCACCTGAAGATGAACTGGTAGCTTGTGTAGAGTTGCTGTAATACCGACAAACTAAATTTTTTCTATCATGAGTACAATTCCACCCCATATCAACCCCTTAAATTGAAATCTTATAAAATACAACTACAGTTTTAATATAACTTCTTGTATAGGTGCTTTATGCCAGAACCATTAGATTTATTTTCTTCCATAATGTTTGGCGTTATTGGATTAGGCTACTATATTTACGGCAAAAAACAAAATTTCTATTTTCTATTGTGTGGTATAGGTTTAATGGTCTTTACCTGGGTTGTCAGTGGAGTAACTGCCATATATGTTGGAATCGCGTTAATTATTGCGCCTTTTATACTAACCAAATTTCTTTCCTAGTGCATATGCATAATTCTATTGGATAGTTGACTCAAGCTTTTTAACTATATAAAATGAGCAAAAATTACTGTTCGAGGCTCAAAATGCAGTACCAAGCTCAATTACGTTATATATTCACCTATACGGTTATAGTGGTCGCGGCTACTTTAAGTGGTTGTGCTGGTCCTGCGACTAAAGAAATTGCCGTCAATAAGCACGAGCTTAAACAAGAACAACAAGCGCAACGTGATTTAGCTAATAAATCTAAACAAACCAAAGTAACTGAACGCAAGCATAAAGAATTATCTGTGTATCACACACGTCTAGAAAAAATGTCGCCGAAGTTAATGAAAGCAGCACAAAAAGTTTGCAATGATAGTAAGCGTGAATATAAGTTCAAAATCGCTGATGAGAAAATCTTAAACGCATGGGCAGATGGCAAAACAGTAAATATAACACCGATTATGATGGATTTTTTAGAAACTGAACAAGAATTAGCTTTGATTATGTCGCATGAATTGTCGCACAACATTATGGGGCATATTCGCAAAAAACAGCAGAACTCAATTATCGGCACTTTATTAGATTTTGCAGCTGCGACCCAGGGCGTTGATACATATGGAGCATTTGGCTCGATCGGTGCTTCATCATACTCGCAAGGTTTTGAAAATGAAGCGGACTATGTAGCTATGTATATCATGGTTAACGCTGGCTATGATATATCAACTGCACATACAGTTTGGCGTAAAATGTCAGTTGAAAATCCGGGTAGCATTGAACAATCTTTTTTTAGCTCGCACCCATCCAATCCAGAACGCTTTATTCGCATGAAGAAGACGATAGATGAGATTAAAGCTAAACAACAGGCCGGGCAACCATTAATGCCAAATGTTGGCTAGAAGCTGGATATATTTCTAGTTATTACTGCCTGGTAATTATCACTTTGGTCTATACTATCTACTAGTTTCGCGTGTGGATGGTGCAAAAATGCTAAAAAAACCAGTTGATATTCATGAGTATCTAAAGGCAGCAGGAGCTCCGCTTGCGTTTTTTTACCAATCTTTAATCAATCGTAAAATGGAAGATGGTGACCAAATTACGCATATCTACCCTACTGGCGAAATGCGTCCTCTGCAAAGTGATGTTGAGCGCGCGACTGGCTATTTACACAAAGGCCCAGATTTGTAACAATCCATAAATGAATTACCGCCATATATATCACGCCGGCAACTTTGCTGATGTTTTTAAACATTGGATCCTTACGCTATTACTACAAAAACTGTGCGAAAAACCCACGCCCTTTTGTGTGATTGACACACATGCTGGGCTAGGATGGTATAATTTGCATAGTATAGAAGCACAAAAGACCCTTGAATATTTAACCGGTATCGAATTATTACTAAAGCATGATGTAGCTGCAGATTTTTCGGATTATGTAAAAATTGTTATTGCACACAAGGCCTTACATGTTTATCCAGGGTCTCCAGCTTTTATTCAAGAGTATTTGCGCGCTAAAGATCGTCTATTTGTTTCTGAGCTGCATCCGCATGATTTTCAAGAATTGGAAGCGCACTTCGCAACGGATAAACGAATTAAATTTTTCAATCAAGATGGCTTAGCCTTGTTAAAGGCTGTTCTACCGCCAGCTGAAAAACGCGGTTTGGTATTTATCGACCCGCCATTTGAACAAACTGATGAATTTGCGCAAATAGTTAATTCTATACAGGCAGCGTTGAAACGTTTTGCGCATGGTATGTATGCAATTTGGTATCCAATTAAGGATCCAAATGCAGTACATAAATTTTATCAAGCGATTCAGAAACTAGGTGTGGATAAAATATGTTTTGTAGAGTTACATGCCAACCAGCCAATTACGAATCAATTGCCGGCTTGTGGTATGTTATTCATTAATCCGCCATGGAAATTGGATGAAACTTTGCAGCAAAACATACCGCTTTTAATAAAATACTTAGGCTTTGCACATGGTTCATACCAATTTGGTTGGTTGACTTAGGCGATCAAAGCGGGTTATCCTAGGTCAGTTCTGTCTTCTCGGTTAAAGCTGCCTGGCAGCTAGTAGCCAGGATCCAGGCGGATGACGTAAATACTTTGCCAAGGACTACAAACATGAATGATTCGGCC
>CAYPGU010000082.1:0-8273 GCA_964409995.1 uncultured Legionellaceae bacterium
TTACCTGATCTTGGTACAATACCAACTGCCGCAAGCACGAGCGTGACTTTCCCTGGCATGGATGGGCAAGTTGCTGTAACTTTAGAAACCAAACCACCTCCTAGAGGCGGTAGATTGCTGAGTGAAGAAGAACAAAAAGCTGAACAAGATAATCTTAAGGATGCATTAAACGCGCCTATCGAAGAACAGGGCGAGCCAATTAATGATGTGCCTGATAATCAGCTTAAAAAAATGGGAGATAGTATATATAGTATGCTACAAGTAATCCATATGGCAGAAAACAACATGCATTTGAAGCAAGAAATGATTGAGACTGGCTTTTTACAAGATTTATTCGACCAAGCGCATCCTAGAGTAGTGCGTGCACTATTTTCACGGTTAGCACCTGCGGCAAAAGTGCAATATGGTCAATTTGTTAAGGATAAAAGTATTATTCAGAAAGAAGAATTAGATACTACAGAGTTGGAACAAGCTTATAACAATCCTGGTCGAGCACGAAAGCAAGCCAGACGACAGCTTGCAGAACAACAAACTAGTAAAGGTCGTAAACCTGGCAAACGCACATAATAGTGTCATTCCTGCCGCGTGTGGAGCCTGCCCGGACGCGCCTTACGTGAGCAGGGGTCTGGATCCCCGATAAGCGCAGAGCCGCTTTCGGGGATGACATGAAACTACGCGGTTTTTGGATGACATAAAACTACGCGATTTTTGGATGACATGTAATTCTACGTGGTTTCGGAGATGACATGTAATTCTGCGCGGTTTCGGGATGACAGTACTTTCTGTCATCCCGGCCAAGACGCACCCTGTGCGTCGCAGTAGCCGGGATCTATTCGCTGCGCGGTTTCGGGGATGACACAATAGATTAATCCAAAAGCTCACTCTCATCTAAACCTTCGTCACGGATCATTTCGCGCAATTTTTTCAATGCATCGATCTGCACCTGCCGCACGCGTTCACGCGTTAAACCAACATTTTCCCCAACTTCTTCTAGGGTTTCTGGTTCATGGCCTAATAGCCCAAATCTACGCACGACAACTTCGCGATATAACTCTGGCAAATTATCTAGCCAGGAAATTACATGCTCATGGAAACTTTCTTCTTGGAAAATAACTTCTGGATTTACTGCCACACTGTCAGGCAAAGCATCTTGTAATGGGTGATTATATTCAGTTACTGGTGTTTCGAGAGATAATGAATTTTCAGTGTATTGTAACAATGATCCGACTTCTTCTACTGATTCGTTCAATGCATTTGCAACTTCAGTAACTGATGGAGTGTGATCTTCAACTGCTAATTTTTGAACCATATTTAAACAGCGCGTTATACGTTTTAACATATGAATCGGCAAACGTACTGTACGCGATTGGTTCATAATCGCTCGTTCTACAGCCTGTCTAATCCACCAGGTTGCATAAGTAGAAAATCTGTAGCCTAAATCAGGATTAAACTTCTCTACTGCACGCATTAGGCCAATATTACCTTCTTCAATCAAATCGGAAAGTAACAAACCACGATGTAAATAAGTGCGAGCAATCTTTACTACTAAGCGTAGATTACCATTAATAATTTTATCGCGCGCACTGATATCGCCTTTAGCCGCCGCTTTTGAGAGGAGGATTTCTTCGGCGTGGCTAAGAAGTGGCTCATAGCCAATTTCAGACAAATAGATTTGGGTTACATCAACATTCGGGGCTTCTTGTTGGGCAGCTGTTTTTTCAGGTGGTAAAAAAGCAGAAGAGAATTTCTCCGCTTTGGGTTTGATCACCCCCACAAACCTTTTCGTTGTATTAGTACCCATGTACTTCCTCCCGCTTTTAAAACTATCTAACGGGTAACACTCCTTGTGGATCTATGGGCTTACCTTGCAACCGAACTTCAAAGTGTAACTTCACTCTATCCGTCCCGCTACTGCCCATCTCGGCAATCCTTTGGCCAATAACTACCCTATCTCCTTCTTTGACCAGATTTTTTCGATTATGTGCGTATGCGGTGAGAAAATTTTTTTTATGTCGCACAATTATTAAGTTTCCATACCCACGTAATGAATTTCCACTGTATACAACATCACCATCACCAGCAGCCAATACTGGAGCACCCTCTTTACCAGAAATTTCAATGCCCTTTTTTATCTCGTTGCGCGGGTTAAATTTACTCAATATAACGCCATTGCTCGGCCACATCCATTGCATATCAGCGTTGGGCGCAGTTTTGGTTTTTACTGAGTTTAAAGCCAAGGTAGAGTCAGCTTTTGCATTAGTCTTTAGAATAGATGGTTTGACATATACAACTTGGCAGGGTTTTTGCTCTGCACAACCAACCAGTAATAAAGCAGATAGCAGCACAAAATTAAATTTATACATTAGATAACTCCGAAAGCTTTACAGCCAAATAACAGCGCGCCTAAACACAACACGAATACACCCGCCTTGTTCAACACCAAACGAATACTCTGTTCGATGCGTGCTCCACTAATGCGGATTAAAGTTGCCAACACATAAAATTTTACTGTACGCCCCAGTATAGAAGCCAACAAGAAAGACAAAAATGGCACTTGCATAAATCCTGAGCCAATTGCCACAAACTTGAAGGGTAATGGTGTCAAACCAGCCAGTGTGACGGCCCAGAAGCCATTACCTTGCAACATAACGATAACTTTGTCGTAGATTGGCATCCAATGAAACGTTTCGAGCAACGGTAACACGACAGGTTTAAATACTAAATATCCCAGCAAATAGCCGAGAATACCACCAAATACTGAACCAAGAGTTGAAATGAGCGCGTATTGATAGGCATTCTGCGGTTTCGCTATGCCCATCGGCAACATCATAAACATCGGCGAAACCGGAAATACTGATGCATCGACAAAACTAACCGCGCCTAAATAATACGGCGCATGTTGGTGCTTTGACCATTGCAATGTTTTATCGTACAACTTTACTAGCAACTGCATAAACTTTTCCTTTTTTTCTGTCATACCCGCCGAGCGTTAGCGAGAGCGTGGATCTAGATCCCCGATAAGCGCAGAGCCGCTTTCGGGGATGACAATAAGCGCAGAGCCGCTTTCTAGAATGACAAATAGTTACAAACTTTCAGACCAATACCGCAAATCATCCATAACTTTATAGCGCGTTAAATCGACCTCGAGCGGGGTAATTGAAACGTAGCCATTACTAATTGCATGAAAATCTGTTTCTGGACCTGCATCATGTTCACGGCCAACTGCACCAACCCAATAAATCGTTTTGCCGCGTGGATCTTTTGATTGCACTGCATTTGCAGATGGATGACGACGTCCTAAACGAGTTACTCGGTAACCCTTAATTTGTTCATAAGGCACGTTTGGTACATTCACATTTAGAATTGTATCAATTGGTAGTGGATGCTGGATTAAATGTTGTACCAAAACTTGTACCACACGCCCAGCGGTTGCGTAATGTTCTGCATCGCCAGCTAAAGACACGGCCATGGACGTAAAACCAAGAAAACGTCCCTCCATAGCTGCGGCTACAGTTCCAGAATATAGAACGTCATCACCCAAGTTTTCGCCAGAGTTGATGCCGGAGATCACCATCTTTGGCTGCTGTTTTAATAATGCGCGCAAGCCGATATATACACAATCTGCTGGCGTACCATCGACAGAAATAAAACCATTTTCTAATTCACGAATCCGTATCGGTTTAATTAGAGTTAGAGAATTACTCGCGCCACTGCGATCGCGATCGGGAGCAATCACAGTAACATCGCCCATGCCCGAAAGTGATTCGTGCAACATGGCCAAACCTGGCGCGTAAACACCGTCATCATTGCTTAATAATATTTTCATTTCATACCTTTTTATTTACTCAATGGGCTCGACAACTTGGTAATACTTTTCACCTTGTTTAACCATCCCAAGTTCATAGCGAGCCTGTTCTTCAATTACTACCGGAGATGCTTTTAAAATTGCAATTTTAGTCATCAACTGTTGATTACGTTGTTGCAATTTATCTAATTCTTGCTGTTGGGCTGTTAAAGTATTCTTCAAACGCGCCACTTTAATTACGCTATCTGGACCAAACCAAAATCGATACTCCAAAACTGCAAACATTGCGAGCAACCCTATGAAAATTCCTCTCAACATCATCTTAATTATTCCGTTTAAAAGCTGCTGACCCAGGATATACAGCTTTAGAACCTAGTTCTTGTGCAATATTTAATAACCGATTGTATTTAGCTATCCTTTCCGAACGACTCAAAGATCCAGTTTTGATCTGTTGTGCATTTGTTGCTACCGCTAAGTCAGCGATGAAGCAATCTTCGGTTTCGCCAGAGCGATGCGAAATTACAGTTGCATAATTTGCAGCTTTGGCCATTTTAATTGCGGCTAAGGTTTCGCTAACGGTGCCAATTTGATTTATCTTGATTAAGACAGCATTAGCAATTTTTTGATTGATCCCGCGTTGCAAAATTTCAGTGTTAGTGACAAAAATATCATCACCTACTAGTTGCACTTTTGATCCTAATTGTGCGGTTAATTCGCTCCAGCCTGACCAATCATCCTCTGCCAAGCCATCCTCAATAGAAATAATTGGATAATGCGCCAACAAAAGTGTGTAATAATCAATCATTTCCTTGGCGGATAAACTCAGCTCTTCCGCACCTAAACTGTATTTTCCAAGTCGACAAAATTCAGAACTGGCTGCATCTAGCGCTATGCTTATATCTTGCCCAGGCTGCAAACCAACCACATTGATAGCCGCCATGATATTATCCAATGCAGCTCGATTATTGACTAAATCTGGTGCAAAGCCACCCTCGTCGCCAACCCCGGTGTGCAAACCTTGTTGTTTGAGTATTTTCTTGAGCGCGTAAAATATTTCCACCCCGTAACGCATTGCCTCTGTAAAATCTGGTGCGCCGTGCGGCACCAACATAAATTCTTGTATATCTAAGTTATTATCAGCGTGCGCGCCACCATTGATTACATTCATCATTGGTACCGGCAAACTAAACTCAGTTTTGGGATCATAGAGAGAATTTAGGTATTTATATAGAGGTTGCTGTAAGCTATTCGCCGCGGATCTGCATACGGCTAGAGATACCGCTAATATGGCGTTTGCGCCATAATTCGCCTTGTTTGGCGTTCCATCTGAGCTGATCATGGCCTGGTCAATGTCTAATTGTTCCATAGGCGACCTGCCTAATAACAGAGGCTGGATGCGCGAAACAACATTAGTAACCGCTTTTTGTACCCCTTTTCCCATGTAACGTTCGCCGCCATCACGCAACTCAATAGCTTCGCGTGAGCCAGTTGAAGCGCCGGATGGAACCATCGCTACACCCACAGAGCCGTTGTCTAGCAAGACTTCTGCTGCAATTGTTGGGATACCGCGCGAATCTAAAACTTCCGTCGCTTGGATCTTTTTAATCGCTACCATCGATATTTATAACCTTCTTACTAAGTTCCTCTATTATACGCAAAAACTCGCAGATACAAACAATTTCTGCAAAGTTTTAAACCTAACATAACTTGCTGTTCGGCTAATATGTTATACATTGGAATTATGTACCGTATCTAACAGGTAGATATTTTATGCTAACAATTTTACAGGCTTTAAAACTAAATAAATTCTCAGAAGCCGAGCAACTGATTATAAATGGTCATCAAATCAATGAGCAAGATGAAACAGGTTTAAGTTCATTACATATTGCCACCCTCAAGGGCAATAGCGCAATTGTACACCGTTTATTAGAAGCTGGCTCGAACCCCAACGTGCGCACGATTACTGATGCCGCATATGATGAAGAGGATGACGGTGATGAAACTGACAGCGACAATATAGTTTCTAAATTACGTGGTCTGGGTAATAAAACTCCCTTACATATCGCAGCCAAAGAAGGCCTATACGAGATAGCACAATTACTCATCGCTTACGGCGCAGACACAAATACTCTAGATGCTGGTCTGTGTACTCCTCTACACTGGAGTGCTAACCGCGGCGATACGAAATTTGTCCGTCTTTTGTTAGAAAATAAAGCCAACCCCAACGCGCGTGATTTAGCCTGGAGCACACCGCTGCACGAAGCAACCAGAAAAAATCACATCGAAGTTGTAAAATTATTAATGAATTATAAAGCTGATCCGTATATTAAAGATATTGCAGAGCAATCCGCAATCGAAATAGCGCAAAGCAATATTCAAATGCTAAATTTATATCAATGTTATATAGTTACCAACACATCTGGAACTATGCATTGATAAGAATAAATAAGGAGCTACATTTGAATGCATAGTTCATTTATGATGTGGGGAATATTTTTAAGTATTGTAATCATACTGCTAGCATTTGACCTGGGCGTACTAAACAAAAAAGATCATGAAATTGGCATAAAAGAAAGTTTATTACTTAGCGCCTTTTATATAACAATCGCCTTAATATTCTCCGTTTGGATATGGTATCAACTTGGCATGCAGTCTTGGGGAGAATATCTAACAGGGTATTTAGTTGAGAAGTCCCTATCCCTGGATAATATATTTGTTATCTCTTTAGTGTTTAGTTACTTGGGTATTCCTAGGATATATCAACATCGAGTTCTATTCTGGGGTGTGCTCGGAGTAATTATTCTGCGCGGCATTATGATTGGGGTTGGCGCTACTTTGGTAGCTCAATTCAGTTGGTTACTATATGTCTTTGCTTTATTCCTAATTTTTACTGGGATTAAAATGATCTTTGTCAAAGACGTAGATGTTGATATGGCAGACAATAAACTATTAAACTATATCCAATCTCACTTAAGAGTTACTAAAGAGTTACATGGTAACAAATTTTTTGTCATACTTCCCGATCAGCAATCTAATAAAAAGTTGCTCTGGTGTACCCCATTATTTGTAGCGCTAGTTATGGTGGAATGCGTAGATGCTCTGTTTGCAGTTGACAGTGTTCCGGCAATTTTTGCCATCACCACGGATACTTACATAATATATACCAGTAACATTTTTGCGATCTTAGGTTTACGAGCTCTGTACTTTGCATTAGCTGCATTGTTGCCTCGTTTTATGTACCTAAAATTTGCTCTATCTGTTATTTTGATATTTATTGGTTCAAAAATCTTCATCGCGGATATTTTTGGTTGGAACAAATTCCCTGCCAGCGTATCTTTAGGCGTAACAGTTGGATTGCTAGCGATTGGGATCTTATATTCGCTGTATAAAACCCGTACTAGCAACCAAAAGTAACTAAGTTCAACTTCTCTTTTTATACAAACACTTTACTATATGTACGAGTATGAGAGATTTTGTGCGCGGTCGTCGCTCCAGTAGGTTCTGGCAATTCGACACTTACCTCTAGGTCTGGCGGAGTGTCCTGTTTAGCATTGGCGCGGAATAGTATAGGTTTGCTTGGTAGCGCATACTGCTGCTTTTGTAACTTATTGGCCAGTACCGATAATTCACTATTTAATGCTTCATTCCAATATGGCGCTGTAAGAATCTTGGCATATAAATCAAACTTTGCATCGATTAACTTGCCGGCAGTAAATAAAACTAAATCCGCGCGCCAGTCAATATTTGCATCAAACATTAAATTCTGCAAAGCAATAAAATACAAGCTAGTATCAGCGCCTTTTTGTCTTAATAATTGCACTAAATTTTCAGCGTTATTCTTGAAGGTTTTCAAAGAATTAACACCCAATTGCTGACGAAATAATGTTCGAATATCATCATTAATAAAGAGACCGTTGCCGTACAGGCTGATAAAGATCAACTCCAATACCAGCTGAGCCTGCTCAGCAGAGAACGTAATATTTAACACCTCCTTCTCCTCTTCGGGTTTGTCCAAAGAGCGGCCAATTTCTGCCGTGAAAGAATATGTTGTATCGTCTATAACAAAATTACTTTGCTCCACTAGCCCTGCATGTAAGCCATTCATGAACATTGCATCAGAAATATCTATAATTAAAAAATACTTATCCTTGTTAATAGAAAAATTCCATGCAGGGAATGTAATGGTTTTTCTTTCTTTGATAATTTTACGCAAATATTTTGCGCGATCTGATTCTTGAGTTATCTTGGGAGCTACAACAAGAGGATCATTACTTACAATTTGAGAAAATAAAGTTAAATTTTCACCATATGCTTGGATAGATAATAAAGCGATAGCACAATTAATTTTCTGATCAGCAACAAAAATTCTGGCCAGTTTATTCAAAATTGCTGCACGAATATCAAAGTCACGTATTTTATAAATAGAATGTACAAGATTAGCAAACTCACTGCTTGAGGTGTCGTCAAC
>CAYPGU010000083.1:0-8199 GCA_964409995.1 uncultured Legionellaceae bacterium
CGAGCACGTGCCATACGGTGATCATAGAACCAACCGGTTTTTTGCCCCTGCAAAATTGGGGCTTTAAATTTAACGCCATTTTCTTCTAAAGCGGCAAGCTCTGTATGGGTGCCTTTGATCCATTCCACATAATTAGTTAAACCTTCTACCTCGCGCATTTTGCCATCGTTCTTCAACAAAATTGCTTGTGGATTAATCACTTGATCCAAGGCTTGCAAAATTAAATCTTTAAACCGTTCCATACCAGCAGTAGAAATTTGCACCACTAATAAATCATAATAGCGATCCACTACTAATCCAGGCAAAAGATCACTCTCGCCATAAATTAAGCGGTAACAATTGCTTGGAAAAAGTTGTGCACGCAAAGCCAAGGCAGATTGAATCCGACCCATAAAAAACTGCAAATCAATTGCTTGAGTATCATTCTGACGCAATATACGGCCACAAATTAACGTATGCGGATTAATATATGCCAAGCCAAGCATTTTGCTGCTATTATTTTCAATAACAGCTAAATCACCAGCGCTTAGATTGGTAAGTGGAGTTTGTTTGCTATCAATTTCATTGCTATAAATCCACAAATGCCCATTGCGAATGCGTTGATCAGCTTTTGGATTTAATCGAATTGTGGGTAAATACATGCTTATTTGCTCAAAAAAAGGCAATTATACCTTTTTTTAGCCCCATATTCCAGTAACGATGTGCTTAGAATAAGTGTGTAACATACCAGCTGGGGTTGGCTCCGCGATAAATTCTTTCAGAGCTGTTGTTGCTAGTTTTTCTGCCCGTTGCAACGCATCTTCAGCAGCCAAGCCACCGGCTTGTAAAATTTCTTGCAGTGCCGCGAGCAGAGCATAGAATGCATCCTTAGCTGAAACTTTCTCACGACATTTTAGATATGCTTCTTGCAGTAACTGCAAAGATAGATCTTTGTCTTGCACAATATAATTTATGATAGTATCACGTGCTTGCATAAAAGCTTGATTCTGGATTAGTTGCCAGTTAAAAGCATCCTTACACAATTGATCCACATCCAAAGCTGGTGGCAAGGTTCCGGTTATATCTTTATCACTCGACCCACCTATGAATCGCTGTAGCTCATCAGATCTCACATCGTTCTTTACCGTGGTTAAAATCGACAAAATTATATAGTCACGAAAAGTCTGACCATACTGGAAGCGCATACTGTTAATTTCTTTGTAACATGCATTTAAATGATCTAACTGCGTTAGAGGATCGATAAAAGCCTTAAACTCTTCTGTTGGCAAGGTTGCAGCTAGCATCAGCACAATAGCCCTAGTGTCCAAACAAACAGTATCATCAGCAAATACATTTGCGATGCTTGCCGATAAATTTTGTATAGATCGTGTATATTTAAACATATAGATACATAAATAATTTGCCTCTATATGTATCTGCATAAAGATGATAATTAATTAGGCCGGAGATAATATGGCAGAAGATAAGCCCGATAAAGCAACGCTAACTATAGCCGGCAGAGATCCAATTGAACTACCAATTAAATATGGTGTGCTTGGTCAACCAGTGATTGATGTGCAGCAATTAGGCCAACATGGCTTGTTTACTTTTGATCCAGGTTTTTTGTCGACTGCTGCTTGTGATTCAAAAATTACTTACATCGACGGCGACCAGGGCTTACTATTACATCGCGGCTATAACATTGTTGATTTGGTCGAAAAATCTAATTATCCAGAAGTATGTTATTTGTTATTTTATGGCGAATTACCGACTAAAGAACAATACCATGATTTCGTATCCAAAATTAATCATCATACTTTAGTGCATGAACAAATCCGACAATTTTATCAAGGTTTCCCGCGCAGCTCACATCCGATGGCGATCATGTGCGGAGTGGTTGGTGGATTATCTGCATTTTATCATGATGCATTAAACATTAATGATCCTGAGCATCGGAATATTGCGGCGCTAAGATTGATTGCTAAGATGCCGACACTTGCAGCCATGGCATATAAATATTCTATCGGACAACCATTTGTATTTCCGCGCAATAGCATGAGTTATGCAGAGAATTTCTTGCATATGATGTTCTCTGTGCCAGCAGAGCCAGACTCGCGTCCAGATCCAGTATTAGTAAAAGCGATGGATCAAGTGTTAATCATTCATGCTGATCATGAGCAAAACGCCTCTACTTCAACAGTACGCACGGCCGGTTCATCAGCGGCAAATCCGTTTGCTTGTATTGCTGCAGGTATCACTGCACTCTGGGGTCCAGCGCATGGTGGCGCTAACGAAGCAGTATTAAATATGTTGGAAGAAATTGGCACAGTTGATAATATTCCGAAATATATTGCGCGCGCCAAAGATAAGAATGACAGCTTCCGCTTGATGGGATTTGGACATCGTATTTACAAAAACTTCGATCCACGCGCCAAAATTATGCGCCAAACTTGTCATGATGTTTTGGAACATTTAAAACTGCACGATGATCCTCTGTTTAAATTAGCTTTAGAATTAGAAAAAATTGCTTTGAGTGATGAATACTTTATTGAAAAGAAACTATATCCAAATGTTGATTTTTACTCAGGTATTTTGTTGCGTGCCCTCAAGATTCCCAAGAACATGTACACAGTAATCTTTGCTATGGCACGGACTGCCGGTTGGATTGCCAATTGGAAGGAAATGCTAAACACACCGCCACTGCGTATAACTCGTCCACGTCAGTTGTACACTGGGTATGCAGAACGAGAGTTTGTGCCTGTCGATAAACGTAAATAGTCCCATACATAAAAATACTCTGCGCATTATGTAATTGCACATACACTCTTTTACGCAATATTATGTTTGACATTCGACTAACTTTATGAGAGAATGGTAGTAGGTAAAAAGGGTAAAAAAAGATAAGAGGGAGTTTATATGCGGTTTATATATATTCTATTAGGTGCAGTTGCTACACTATTAGCCTCAGACGAGGTCAGCGCTGCAGAAATTTACGCCGGTGAACCCGGAGCGCGCGAACTTCAAACACAATGCAAAGCTAAAATAGATCTAGTAAATATCTTGGATGGGTCTGGTAGTATCCCTTATCCAGTTTATGTGAATGAAGTTGTAACTGCACAAATTATGTTTGCCAAAGCATTCACATTGTCCGCTACAGAGACACAATTTGCTCTAACTACTTTTTCTGATACCCACAGTGTAGAAGTAGAGTTGGGCTCAGCAGCATCTAAAAACATAAAGAAGCTTTTACCCATTCTGAAAGGTTTAGGCTCAAGCTACTACGGTGGTGGCACTTACCCACTATCAGCATTTGAACATGTACTACGTCATCAACTGCCGAATAAAAGAGTAGGCAGCACCATGGTTGTAGTTTTTACGACTGATGGTAGTTTCTATGCAGCACAAGTGATTGAGATTATGAAAAAGCTTAAGGCAGCTGGGGTAATACCAGTTTGTATCTCTGTCGGTCCCTACGTAGACCAAGATGTTATGGAGCAATTATGTGACGCTAAATATCGATTTGCAATCTCCAACTTCGCAGGAGTCATAAACGCTATAGATCAAATAGCAAATACCATCTGTACCGTAACAACACCATCACCCGTAGCTACTAAACAACCAACAAGCAAAGCTCCAACTAGAACGCCAACAACTATGGCACCTACGACAAGGCGACCAACTACAGCAACACCAACTACATTACACCCTACTGCTAGTCCTACCAATGCAACAGAACCCGTAGATTTCTGTGATGAAAATTGGCTTCAGTATCTTATTTGTAATCCATGGTGGCTGCTTATTCCTGTGTTTAGAAGACGCATAGAATTAGAACTTAGGAAGGCACAAGGTAATCCACCTACAGAAATTGTAAAACCAATTGTTAAACAAACACTTGTCGGAGCTGCAAAGGGTGACTCATTGCCTCATTTTTATCATTTCGGTAGTCTTGCAACAATGACTGGTGTAACGCAAATGTATGTGCCGGGCGATAATGAGGTAACCGACAGGGAAACAGCAAGGAAAAGGCAAGAAGAGAATATTGCAAAAATTAATAAATTAAAAGAAACGCATAAAGGAGCACACTTTTTTAACTACGCAACAAATACACTAACCAGTGTTGACATGGACAGATTAGAACGAGCAGTTCCAAAAACTGCAGAAAATGCCAAACAAACACAGACTGAAACTTCCAACGCAACACCTGGCAAATTTAGCTCCTTAGATTTACAAAAGTTATTTTGCTGTTGTGAGAGTGTCTGCTGTTGTTGTCCAAAACTGATTGCTCAATTCAAAGAAAAAATCGGCACTCCAGGATTAGGCTTCTTCTCACTTAAATGGATGTCTGTTGTAAATGATCTAGATCCTAAATCCCAAACTCATAAGGTTACAGATAGAACTGTAGAACTGTGGGTGACATCATTTTGGGCTTGGGAAGTACCACTTTTTATTGCTGATAAGGTATGCCATGTAAGAGTTCCCTGGGAACGTGGTGAAAACCTATACATAGTAGCCGCAAGCGAGCTAAAAGCGTTTCTAACTAGAAAATGGCAACAACGAACAATTAAAGATAACACAACACCGCTAAGTAGTAGAGCTGCTACTGCAGCTGTTAAGTCTACTGATGAGCAATCCGATAAGAATTGGTATAACTGCTGCTTAGAAATGTGGAAACAACGTGAAAAACAAAACCCTGCAGCACCAAAACCTGCTAGCAAACCTGTAACTGCTTTCAGTTCCGCTGCTACAACAAAAGATAAATCAGATATTCATGCCACTAAGCCTGTTGTTGTTAATCGCCCAAAAAAACCAGATGTTCTTAGTAAGTCTATGTTCGAACCAGCAACCAAAAAAGCCAACACAGCTTTAACCACAACATCAGGACACATAGACATGCCAACAGGCGGATTAAGCATTAAAGAAAGAGCTAAAAAGTACGGCGGGTAGTTTTAAGTAACGTCGTAACTTTAGGCTTCCGACCATGAAGGATGCACAGCTGGCTCTTGTTCACGCTTGAATGTTAAAGGTAACAAGATCAAGAATGTGATCGCAGAACATGCCACCAAGATCCAATAATATAAATCCCATGACATATCGATGATCAAACCTAATGGATAGCCAGTTACAGCAGCTCCTGCATATGCCCAGCAGCTTACAAATCCATTTGCCGTACAAGCAGCTTTCTTATCGACGTATTCTGCTGCAGCCAGACCAATTAACATTTGCGGGCCAAAGACGAAGAAACCAATACATGCCATTAAACTATAACAATAACGCATGCTTTGATCTGGCACGCTTGGTTGCAAACCAGCAAAACAATATAAAGTCACCGCCATACCAACTGCACACAACAACATAAATGGCACGCGGCGGCCTTGGAAGAACATATCTGAACACCAACCAGCGACTAACATACCAATGAAGCCGCCAATTTCGAACCACATAATACTCGCGCTGGATAACACACGATCGTAACCTAAGGTTACTAAATACGGGATAGTTAAATCATTCACCGCAGTACGTACCACGTAAACAAAGAAATAACTAATTGCCATTACCCACACAAATTTATTGTTTAAGACTTTATCAAATAAAATTTGTTTCGGTGTTAACTCGCCTTCGGCGGATTCTTTTTCATACTGCTTGGTTTCCTCTTTTCCACCACGATATAATTCAATTGGTGGCAAACCTAATGATTGCGGTACATCACGTAAACGATTTAATAGGAAAAACCCCACCCCAATACAAGTAAACCCCGGTAAAAACATGGCATAACGCCAACCAGCCATATCGGTGAAATTATATGCAATTGCAAAAGCAACTAGGATAGGAATCAAACCACCGCCAACATTGTGCGACGTACTACACAAACTCCACCACGTGCCACGCTCATGCTTACTAAACCAATAGGTTAATTGCTTAGTAATTGGCGGCCACCCCCAACCTTGGAAAATACCATTCATCATGCACATGAGAGCGAGCATGAAAAGTGACGAGGACATACCGAAAAAAATATTAAACACGCCGGTTAGAATTAATCCGATCGCCATGAAATAGCGTGGATTGGATCGATCAGACATTACGCCACTGGCAAATTTACTGATGCCATATGTGATATATAGAATAGTACTAAGAATGCCAACTTGACTATACGACAAGTGCAAGTCTGCCATCATTTCTGGCATTACAAAGGTAAAACTTTTACGCGTGAAATAGAAAAACACATAGCCTACGTAAATAGAATAAAATATACGTATACGCCAGTATTTATAGGCACGATCAATTTCAGCTTTATTACTAAGCTCTGATCGGTGCGGTGCTGGTCTCATGAAATTAATCAGAGAGTTTGCCGCCATACCGTCTCCTCGTTAAACCTCTATAAAATGTACGGAACAAACTAACATGACCGCACTAAGCCTGCAAGGCTTGTAATGGTGACACATATGTTTGTCCAATAGCTTCTGCTACTGATTTATGTGTTACCATGTCATGGTAAATATTCATTCCAGCCAATAAATGCGGATTATCCAAACAAGCTCTTTTTGCTCCTTTGTCCGCCAGCTCCACTATAAATGGTAATGTTGCATTATTTAATGCCAATGTAGATGTAAGCGGCACCGCACCAGGTAAGTTCGTAATACACTGATGGATAACACCAGACTCAACATATGTAGGTGAATCGAAACTTGTAGGTCGACTTGTTTCTACGCAGCCACCTTGATCAATCGCCACGTCTGCAATCACACTGCCAGGTAACATTTTACTAACTATGTTCTTGGACACAATCTTTGGCGCCGCAGCACCCGGCACTAAAACAGCACCAATAACTAAATCTGAATTAGCCACATGTGCTTCTATTTGGGCAGGATCAGAGTAAATTGCTATCAATCTAGTTCCAAATTGTTCGTTTAATTGCTTTAACCTATCGGTGGACTTATCAAGCACCACAACCTTGGCTCCCATGCCTATGGCAACCTGTGCCGCGTTGGTTCCAACCACCCCACCACCAATAATAGTCACTTTAGCCGGAGTCACACCAGTCACTCCACCTAATAATACTCCACGACCGCCTTGCGGCTTTTCTAAATTGTGTGCGCCTATTTGTACAGCGATACGGCCGGCAACCTCGCTCATCGGCGCTAGGATCGGTAAATGCCCGGCTGAATCGGTAACTGTTTCATAAGCTATCCCTACTATTCCAGTCTGCAGCAAAGTTTGCGCTAATTTTGGATCGGCAGCTAAATGTAAAAAAGTAAAAAGTATCTGACCTGGCTTAAATTTACTACATTCAATCGCCTGTGGTTCTTTTACTTTTACAATTAACTCGGATTCAGCAAAGATTTGATCGGCATCTGGTACTATTTTAGCCCCAGAACTAATGTAATCCTTATCACTCACGCCAATGCCGTCACCGGCTTTAGTTTGCACTAATACTTGATGACCACGATTTACCAGCTCTTTGACGCTGTGTGGCACGATGCCAACACGGTGCTCATGTGGTTTTATTTCTTTCGGCACGCCAATTATCATGTCGGCCATTTTCTAATTTAGTACCCAAAAAGTCAATAAAGAAGCTTTCAAACTAAATTTGCAAAATCTGCTGTCCTATGTCAATCTATCTTATTATGGATAACAAAATATTAATTGGATTTATTTTCTCACTTGCACTGTTGGTTTCAGCTAATTTATTAGCAACGCCACACAGTTATCATGATTATCGTGCCTTAAACCAGTCCAATGATTTTATACAAATGCAAAACTACCATTTGCAACAAGCCGAACAAAAAATTGCACGCAAGCAACCAGCTTATGCCTGGGGTGATTTTGCCTATCTATTATGTTTTGTACCCAATCATCATATTGCATTAAAACAAATGCTTGCTTTAGCACCAGAATTGCATAAACAAGATGAAATGAAAAAATTCTTTGAAAATGCTTTAAAGGCTTATCCGGAAGATAGTGTCGTGTATGCTTTGTATGCAATGTTTTATTCAAAAAATGGTGATCAAACTAACGCTGCTAAGTACAAAGATTTAGCTTTGAAATTAGATCCAAGTTTAGCTGCGGAATACGTACCTTAATAAAATACTAGTCTTACTGCTTTGAAGGTAGCTCCATTCTGTTATCGTTCTTAGGTTCTGATGAAACACCGACCGCCCCAACAATTGCTAAATCACTAGGCGGACGTGCTGCAAACACCCCGGTAGTCTTCGGCACATCAAG
>CAYPGU010000084.1:0-8051 GCA_964409995.1 uncultured Legionellaceae bacterium
AAGAGTTGCCGACTGACGCAGAAATTACTGTATATGATTTTGTAGCGCAAGGTTTACAAGAAGTCGGTGAATTATTAAAACGCTACCATCATTTAGTGTCTGATCCTACTGGATCAGATGAGTGGTTGCGCGAAATAGAACAAGTGCAGCATGATTTAGAAGCAAAACAAGGCTGGCAATTCCAACAAGTTATCGATTCAGTGCTTACTAAACTTGACTTACCGCCTGACAAATTACTTGGCCAATTATCTGGTGGTTGGAAACGTCGCGCTGCCCTAGCTAAAGCTTTGGTATCACAGCCGGATCTTTTGCTCCTCGATGAACCAACTAATCACTTAGATTTAGAAGCTATTCAGTGGCTAGAAGAATACTTAATGCAATATAATGGTGCTTTGTTATCTATTACGCATGACCGAGCATTTTTGCGTAAACTAAGCCAAAGAATTTTAGAATTAGATCGCGGCAATATTTACTCGTATAACGGTGATTTCGATTCCTTTATCGCTGACAAGAACAAACGTCTAGAGGTAGAAAGCACGCAGGCAAAATTGTTTGATAAAGTATTAGCCAAAGAAGAAGTTTGGATTCGACAAGGTATTAAAGCACGCCGCACACGCAATGAAGGCCGCGTGCGCGCTCTCGAACAATTACGTCGCGAACGTGGTATGCGCCGCAATCTACAAGGTGACCCTAAATTTGCTAGCAATGTGCAAATTAAATCAGGGGAATTGGTTGTCGAAGCTGAGAACATTAATTATTCAATTGGTGGTTTAAACTTAGTCAAGAATTTTTCGACCCGCATTTACCGTGGCGATAAGATCGCTTTAATTGGACCCAATGGCGTAGGAAAAACCACCCTGCTAAAACTATTACTTGGTACTCTGCAACCAACCTCGGGTAAGATAAAATTAGGTACCAATTTACACATTGGATATTTTGATCAATTGCGTACTGGGATTAACTATGAACAGTCAGCCATAGATAACGTAGCTGGCAGCCGAGATACTATATCCATCAATGGTAAAGATAAACATATAATCAGCTATTTAAGCGATTTCTTATTCACCCCAGAACGTATGCGTATGCCGGTAAAAATGCTCTCTGGCGGCGAATGTAATCGTTTATTGTTGGCAAAAATGTTTAGCTTACCTAGCAATTTACTAGTACTGGATGAGCCGACCAATGATTTAGATATTGAGTCTTTAGAATTATTAGAAGAAATTTTGTCTGACTATAAAGGTACTATTTTATTGGTCAGTCACGATCGAGAATTTGTTGATCAAGTAGCAACCAGCACTTTCTGTTTTAGAGGTAATGGTATAATTGAAGAAAATGTTGGTGGGTTTAAAGATATTCCGCAAAAATTAACTCCTATCGTTGAGAAGAAAACAGATAAAAAGCTTGCTACAGACACCACTGTTGTGAAGACTATCGTAAAGCCAACTGTCAACAGCAAAGAGTTGAGCCAAATTACGGCTAAAATTGCCAAGCTTGAAGCAGAGCAGCAAGAGATTCATTCCGAAATGGCACAAGAAGGTTTTTACTCTAGTGATGACAAACACATCAAAATAACTATCGATAAGTTAGCCAAGATTGATCAAGAGTTAGAAAGATTATACAGCCGGTGGCAAGAGCTTGAGTCTTAAACTGTTTAACTGCTATAGTGGGTTAAAGGTAATCTTGATAAGGATATTGTGATGCTAAACAACTATAGCGATGGTTTTTTTAATGTCTCACCTGAATACGGCTTCCTACCTTGTAAAGCACCTCTGACCAAGCTGCCGAGTCAGTATCAGAGCGTACAAGATATAATTGATGTGTTACCAGAACTTATCAAAGATAATGTTCAATTAAATCAAACTATTCAAAGTTTACCAGAATGTGACGTATCTGCTGAACAAGATGTCTTTATAATTCAAGCCTTATTTAGAGCTTATACGTTTTTAACTTCCGCATATTTATTAGCCCCATCTTTCCATGGCCAAATTAATGGCATTTACGGCAAAGCATTAAATGTATTACCAAAAAATCTTGCTAAACCCTTGGTTACAGTAGCGGCAAAATTAGATGTTATGCCATGGCTGGAATATCACTATGCATATTCACTTGGCAATTACGTAAAAATTGATCCAAGCAAAGATCTGCATTGGCAGAATCTTAAAATGGCTTGTTCATTTACTGGTGGATCTGATGAAACCGGTTTTATCATGAATCATGTGTACATTAATGCCAAATCACCAGATTTGATCAGCGCAATTTATCGATATCTGAATGGTGATGAATTAGCTGCGATTAAATTATTTTATACCACTTTAGTAGAAATGAATGAACGCCGCAAAACTATGTGGCAAGCATCTGACCATCGACATTACAATAATTTTCGTGCCTTCATTATGGGAATCAAAGGCAACGAAGCAATCTTTGGTCCCGGGGTAAAATATGAAATAGGTGATGCGAGTGATAACGAATATCGGCAATATCGCGGCCAGACCGGCGCCCAAGATGATATCATTCCAACCTCGGATATTTTCACTAACGTGATTGAATTTTATCCGCATAATCAATTAACATCTTACTTATTAGATTTACGCCAATATCGCCCCAAATGTGTGCAACACTTCTTTACTGATCTGCAAACTGAAATGGCTAAGAAACCAGTAAAAGAATATTTTCTTGCGCACGATATAGCTGGCTTAGTGTATTTATTAGCTGCGCTACAGGAAATTTATTTATTCCGTAACGGCCATTGGCAGTTTGTACAAAAATATATCATGGCGAATACTAAGTATGCCACGGCAACTGGCGGCACTCCGGTAATCTCTTGGCTACCGAACCAAATCGAGGCCTGTTTGCATGCTATGCTGCAATTAATCAATGTGATAGATAAGACCAAATTAGCTGGGGCTGAATTAAATTTATTTAATAAAATTTATGCTAGTTACACGGACAAAGTGTCCTTGCTGGAACAACAATTGGAAGAGCTGCGTAAAGAAAATTTCAGCGTCGAAAGAATATATAAATTAAATTTAGATAGGAATTTACAAGATGTCTAGCTTGCCATCGTGCCCAAAATGCAACTCCGAATACACTTACCAAGATCGCTCGCTGTTTGTTTGTCCATCATGTGCACATGAATGGTCTGATGAAGCTACCACTAATGCAGCGTCAGAAGAAAAAGTGTATAAGGATGCGAATGGAAATGTTTTACACGACGGTGACACTATTACTGTAATTAAGGATTTGAAAATTAAAGGTTCATCTTTAGTGGTAAAAGTTGGCACCAAAATTAAGAACATTCGTTTGGTTGACGAAGATCATGATATCGACTGCAAGATCGATGGTATAGGCCCGATGAAGCTAAAGTCTGAGTTCGTGAAGAAAATCAGCTAGTTCAAACATTTAGCCTATACCAAGATTAATTTACATCACTACTAATCTTCGGCCTGGAGATGCTTCGGCAGTAGCTAGAGAAGTTTGAGTTGCACCTACTTGTGGTAAAGGTTCAAAGCTCATAGGAATACCATTATGAGTCAGTAGAACTTTTGCAAGCCAATCACATTCTTTTGTCTCAGATTCATATCTTGAATCAAGTAGTCTCCCATTTGCAATAGCGACTAAAGAAGCTTTAATAATTGGTGAGTGATTTTCACCTGGATCGTCCATACCAAAACCAGATAAAATTTTAATTGCAATATCCTCGGCATAAACTTTTTCATCACTTTGAGAAAGTGCTTTTATTGCTTTAACTGCAGAATTTTTCGCCGCTATGGCTAGTTCTCCTGCAACAGTATCTGAACGTTTTGCTATCCAATCTCCGTTATATTTTAATATGGCTATAGCAATTGCTGTTGGAAGTTTGTGTGTTTTAATCATCTTGCCAGAAGTTTGAACGTATTTTTTACTTTCCGCCTTGATCTTCGCTTCCTGGAAAAGGTTTATAATGCTTTTTACAATACCAAGTCCACATCCGACACCTGGCACTGGAACCAAGTTTGCTATACCGACTAAAATATCTAGCACTAAGCCGTTTCTTCCATAATCATATACAAGTCGTCCATCTTTGATTAGGTTATTCACGACATCTTCAGTTTCCATTAATGCAACAAAAGAATCTAGGAATGTCAAAGCAGATGTATGACCTTGTGCTCCTAATGCCTCACGTATAGTAGCAAGTTCGGTTGATTTGGCTACTTTAGCACTTAATGCAGCAAATGCCGGGCCTAGTTCATTCAACCGTTTAATCACATTGAATAAATATTGTTCATGCGTATTCATTTTCTCTTTAATTTGAGCCAACTGGTAACTGGTTTGCTCCTTGAGTTGTCGCATAGTTGCAATTGTTTCCAAGGCTAAGCGTTCAGCCTCTTGCGCTGTGCGTAAAGATTGATTAAATATTTGGAGTGCAGAAGCAATTTTTGCATTTATTTCTGTGATTTGTTGATCCGTATAATTGTTTGATTCATCTTCCTTTAAAATAACAGCCACTACTTCTGTTAAGTCGCTAGAAACTAGCGCGTTTTGAGTTGTATCTGCTGCGATTACTGGTGGCGGAGGTGATGCTTGTTTTATTTCAGCTTTTGGCGCAGTAGGTGCGGCAATTAGCATTGGTTTAGGTGGAGTGTTAAGTTCAGGCCTTTCGGTTCTTTCTGCCGACTCTTGCATTTCATTTAGCATCCATTCTTGAGGAGCCATTGGTAATGAACAATCACTACTATTTAAGAGACCTTCTTTATTATTTATTAGAATTTTAACTTTGAAAAACTCATCTGTTTCTACAGTAGAAGTTGCATTTAAAATCTGCACCTTATCACCTGGTTTTACATGATATGTGTACACTCTTCCAAGAGAGGTTTTGCAACTTATATCACTTCCATGCAGCACAGTTGCATATAGCGGCTTATCCTCAGCGAATTTTGATCTTCGGATTAATCTTTCCGCATCAATCAAACCAAATTCCAAACAACAATTTAATATTTCCGTAGCATAAGTTCTTGGCATTCGTTGTAAAATACATTCAATAAATACAAATCCTTGGTTCACATAACTGAGGTGACTTTTATCTTTAGGTATTGAAGATATATGAAGCTCGAATCCATGGTATATTTGATCTAAATAATTCATTGCATTATTTGTTTTATAATTGGGATAATTTAATAAAGGTGCAATTTTACCAACTTGACTTGCTATATAATTGAGAGATTTTACTGCTTCTAGAGAATGCTCTTTAAATCCATAATCGGTCTTCCCAGGTAAAAATAAGGATATTAATTTTTTTAGAGATTCACCGTAAATAAAGCGTTTACCATGAGGCGCAGATTCTTTAAATTCTTTCATAACTGATTTAACTAAAAGATCGCAATAGATAGTAGGGGTGTTTAAAAATAAAGGCACAAATGCAACTGCAAGAAAATTGTACTGTACACTTGAAAACTTTCCACTATCAAGCTTATAAGCAACTTGGGCCCATTTTTGAAACTTTTCGTTATGTTTGTAGTGACCGTCAACTTTATCGAAATAATAACGGATCGCTAAAAAAAGCGCAGCACTACCCCTTAAAGCATCAGAAGAGCTAGGATCTTCAGCAATTTTTTCTAATTCAGAAACACTCTTATTTTCTAACTCTTTCATAACTCCGCCCTTCAGTTTTACAGCCCCAGACAAGGTGCATATGCATTGATGTAAGCATTCAAAAATAGCATAATTGACTCAAATATTCAACTGTAAAACTAACTAGATGGTTTTATTAAACGCTGATTATAACGCGCTCTAAAGCATCCAAACCGCGCTGTAATTCATTCATTGCTGCGCCAAAGCTAATTCTAACGTATTGATTAAATCTACTATAAGTGCGGCGCTTTTCAGGATTAATATCGAAAAACGAACCTGGTACGGTAATTACTTTTTCTTTCAACCCAGCTTCAAAGAAATGAAATCCATCGTTGAGCGGAGCGGGTAAATTCGACAGCTTGGCCCAAATGTAAAAAGTTCCTTGTGGATCTGCTTCGATTTCAATTCCCATCTTGCGTAATCTACCAATCGTATAGTCGCGTTTCTCTTTGAAACAGTCTTGCAAAGCTTTAGCACTTTTAATTGTTTGCTCAGGTTCTAGCAATGTTAATATTTTATTTTGGATTGGATGAGATGCGCCACCATCAAGAAATGAGCCGGCACTTGCAATCGTATCGATTACTTCTTTCGGCGCCAATGTCCAACTAATCCTTAAACCTGGATAACGCCAATTTTTGGTTAGGCCATCTATAATAATCACCGGATCGTTTTCAATATCTTGCACAAACTCTGCGGCAGAGACCATTTTTGGATATTGGATAGTTTCGTCGTAAATATAATGTGAATAAAATTCATCAAAAATTATTGAACAATGATATTCTCGTGCATAATTAATCAGCTGTTGCAAATTTTCGCCACTGACTAATTGTCCGGTTGGATTACATGGATTACTCATCAGTAAAGCTTTTAACCCACGGCCAATAATTTCTTGTTTAATTAGTTCCGGTGAAATTTGATAATTGTGACTCGAATCTGACAAAATAGGAATTGCGACAAACGAATGAAACACACTGAGCAATTCTTCATACGCAGTATAATCTGGGATCAAATGCCCCATATTAATGTTGCCCAGTGATGCCACTAAACGAGTCAAAGCAATTCTACCACCGCCTGCGATGCTAACATTTTCCCAAGTGTATTTGGATTTTTTATTCTTGCGGTACAAATAATTATATAGATCAGCTACTTTTTGTCTTAACTCTTTTTGCCCGGCGACATGACTATATTCGCATAAGGTTGGATCGATACTTATTTCGGTAAGACGATCCATCGCACCATCGATATTGCCAGTCTCAGGGGCACCTTGGCCTAGATTGGCCCATTCGTCATCAAATGGTTTAAAGCCATGTTCAATCGCCTTTTGCATGACGTATATGACGCCTGTTTTGGGAACATTTAAAAATCCGGGTATATTTGTGTATGACATTGTTTATCCTAATTCCATTTTTATGAACATTCTATGCGCTTATTCGCTATAGAATATCAAAAGCAAATGGATATAAACACTTTTGCGTCAGCAAACAACAAGTCAATGTTCTAAATATTTTTATGATAGCTTGGTAAGGAAAATGGAATCCATACTAAACTATTAATTACTGCTTATTTGTAAGGATACATCATGAGCCTAGAACTATTTTGGCTAACTTTTGCTGCCGGTCTCGCGATCTTTGTTGGTGGTGCTGTGCGGGCCAGTCTATTCAAGCACAATTTAAATGAAGAGTTTAACTGTTTTATGATTGCCTTCGGCGGAGGATTACTAATATCTGCAGTAGGGGTAGTGTTAGTTCCTATTAGCGATGAAAATCTAAATATTGCCTTATTTGGTGTGTGCTTTCTTAGCGGTGCACTGCTAACTATGTATTTAGACAATATTCTATCCAGGCATGACACCGAGTTATCCCAGTTTTTTGCAATGTTTTTAGACTTTGTACCTGAAGCGATGCTAGTTGGGGCTATGTTAATTAATCGCCCCAAAATTGCATATTTAATGACTATTTATATCGTATTACAAAATATCCCCGAAGGTTATAATGCCTACGCTGAGTTGCGAAAAAAATTTAGTTCTAAAATTACGTTTATTTTACTTTTGTCTGGCGCTGTTTTTGGCCCTATGGCTGGCTTATTTGGCTTTTGGCTGTCTAACGTAGATTACACTTTGATATATATCATCATGGCTATAGCTTCAGGAAGTATTGTTTATTTAATGTTCGAGGATATTGCGCCACTTGCCAAAATTTCCGGTAGAACTTTGCCTGCCACAGGAGCAGCGATCGGGTATTGTATAGCAATGTTTGCACATAATATTATTGGTTAAGGCGACGACGACAAGCCGTCAGGGATTTAAAATTCCAGACACCAAAGCTATCTTCGGTAATTTACAGAAATGTACACTCAAATACGCCATAAAAATCTGGATCCCTTGATTTTATTGGCGTCCCCAAGGGGATTCGAACCCCTGTTACCGCCGTGAAAGGGCGATGTCC
>CAYPGU010000085.1:0-8028 GCA_964409995.1 uncultured Legionellaceae bacterium
CCACCGAAAAAATTTACGCATTCCTTGGGATTGTTCTATTACAAACTGGCGTAGGCTTGTTAATTAGTATCACCGTTAATCCAGTGCTTAATATTCCACCAATCTCTGCCTTATCAATCATTGCAGCTGGATCTTTTTTATGCCGCAAATCCGTCGCGAATCATAAAAACACTCCAGAATCATCACCGATTAATACCTCAATTAATCGATCTGATGAATTGATGAAAGAATTATCCAAAAAATTAGATGCTGAAAATTATAAACGCGAAGCAAAGATTTTTTCTGACTCACCAGAAGCAGATGCAGTAAAACCTAAAACAAAAGTAGCGAAACCAAAAAAACCTAAGGTTGTCCCGACTCCAGCCCCGATAGAGGAGGAAGAAATAAAACCAACAGATCAATTAGGGATGTTAGAAAAAATTAGAAGCTCTTTTGTTAATTTATTTGGCAAGGGCGAAGATAAACATTAATCATTCGCCAGAACATTCGCCCAGCACCTGGTAATTACTTTTTTCCTCGGCAAAGACCATAATTCGTAAATTATTCCTGAACTTTCGCTACTCTCTAACGCTTGGCATTTAATGATTTGTACCGAGTGCCAGTTCTCCGCGCCACTTATATTTATGCTTACGCCTAAATTAAAAGTGACTTGAGTATAGTAGTTCAAGTTCCCTACCTAATTTACATGTCTTTGCCGGATTTCCAAGTGCCAAGCAAAACTCATTGAACGACATTATATCTCACATGTCGCATTAAACTTAATCTGCGGCCAACGCTCCTGCGTCAGATTTAGATTTACCATCGTTGGGGCTAGATATGTTAAATGGTCCGCATTATCTAAGGCCAAATTGTCAGCATGCTTCTTTTGAAAATCTGCTAACACTTTAGGATCCTCACAACTCACCCAACGTACGGTTGAAATATTAATTGGATCGTAAACACACTCAACATTGTATTCATTTAACAATCTATGTGCAACCACATCAAATTGCAATATACCAACAGCGCCCAAAATTATCCTATTATCAGCCAAGGGCTTAAATACCTGAGTTGCCCCTTCTTCTGATAATTGCAACAAACCTTTATGCAAAGCTTTGGCTTTTAGCGGATCTTTGGTGCGTACTGATTTAAACAATTCCGGCGCAAAATATGGGATACCAGTGAATTTTAAATCCTCACCTTGGGTAAAAGTGTCACCTATTTGAATCGTACCATGATTATGCAGCCCAAGAATATCACCTGGGTATGCTTCTGCTACTTGTTCACGTTCACCGGCCATAAAGGTAAGCGCATTAGAAATCTGCACATCACGCCCTATGCGTAAATGACGCATTTTCATACCTTTGGTGTATTGGCCAGAGCAGATGCGCATAAAGGCTACCCGATCGCGATGCTGAGGATCCATATTAGCCTGAATTTTGAATACGAAGCCAGTAAAATTCTTCTCTGCTGGTTCAACTTTTCTAGTTTCAGTCATGCGGGGTTGAGGTGGAGGCGCAATTTCGACAAATGCATCTAACAAATCTTGTACACCAAAATTATTAATCGCTGAACCGAAGAATACCGGGGTTTGCAGCCCTGCCAAATACTGTTCGCGATCAAAACTATGACTAGCTCCCTGCACCAATTCCAATTCCTGTTTAAATTCATCGAGTAAATAATCGAGCTTTTCAATCAAAACAGGATTATCCAGACCTTTGACCACTAAACCTTTTTGCGTGCGATCGCCCATTCCAGGTGTATACAAGTGTACTTCATCAGTCAATAAATTATATACGCCTTTGAAATGTTTACCAGCTCCAATTGGTAATGTGATTGGGGCACAATTTATTTTTAGAATATGTTCGATTTCATCGAGCAATTCTACTGGTTCACGCCCATCGCGATCCATCTTATTAATAAAGGTAATAATTGGCGTGTTGCGCAAGCGGCATACTTGCATCAATTTGATAGTGCGCGGTTCTACGCCTTTACCAGCATCAATCACCATCAGTGCAGCATCCACGGCGGTGAGGGTACGATAAGTATCTTCGGAGAAGTCTTCGTGACCTGGGGTATCCAATAGATTTAAAATACAATCACGATAAGGAAACTGCATTACCGAAGTTGTAACCGAAATTCCGCGCTGCTTTTCTAATTCCATCCAATCTGAGGTGGCATGGCGTGCTGCCTTGCGACCTTTAACTGTCCCGGCTAGATTGATTGCGCCACCGAATAACAGTAGCTTCTCAGTGATTGTAGTCTTACCGGCGTCTGGGTGCGATATAATCGCAAAAGTACGCCGGCAAGATATGAGAGGATTTATTACTGACATTTTAGAGCTAAAGTGCTTCCGCGTTGGCTTCCAAATATTGCGCTACACCGGCAGTAGTTGCTTCCATTGCTTTGTCGCCTTTACGCCAACCAGCTGGGCAAACTTCACCGTGCTTTTCATGATATTGAATTGCATCAACTAAACGTAAGATTTCATCAATACTACGCCCAATTGGTAAATCATTGACGATTTGTGCACGCACAACACCTTCTTTATCAATTAAAAATGTGCCGCGTAATGCAACGCCAGCTTCTGGATGTTCAACGCCATAGGCCTGACAAATCTCATGTTTAATATCAGCTACTAGTGTATAACCAACCTTACCAATACCACCCTGATCGATTGGAGTATTACGCCATGCATTGTGAGTGAATTGCGAGTCGATTGACACTGCAACTACTTCTACATTCAAGGCTTTAAATTGTTGCATACGGTGATCTAGTGCAATTAGCTCTGAAGGACACACAAAGGTGAAGTCCAATGGGTAGAAAAATAATAACCCATACTTGCCTTGAATCCCGTCTGAAAATTGATAATTACCAACGATATCGCCGTTGGACATGACAGCGGCAGCCTTAAAATCCGGTGCCTTTTTACCTACTAAACTTGCCATTTATTTGTTACTCCATGCAATCGTGCGGTGTACTAAAGAAAAATCTGAGGAAGTAGCGTATCATAAAGGTATATCAGTGTCACGATATGGATTGCCAGGGATGGATGGGAATAAAAGAGAATTAAACAAACTTAGTGTGGAAACTAGCCCATACCTGCTGCAACACGCCTCGAATCCGGTAAATTGGTACCCTTGGAGCGAGGCAGCGATTGAATTAGCGCGCCAGCAAGACAAACCAATCCTTCTGTCTATAGGCTATTCAGCCTGCCATTGGTGTCATGTAATGGCAGAAGAATCTTTTTCTGACCCAGATATTGCCTCTACTATGAATCGCTTGTTTGTAAATATTAAAGTTGATAAAGAAGAACGCCCTGATCTAGACAAAATCTACCAAACAGTGCATCAATTACTTCTAGGACGGCCTGGCGGCTGGCCTTTAACCATGTTTTTATCACCCACTAGTCTAATCCCTTATTTTGGCGGTACATATTTTCCCAAAACCGCCCAAGAAGGTATGCCACCTTTTGATGTACTCTTACATCGCCTAAATGAAGTTTATTATCGCGAAAAAGAAAAGATCAAATTACAAGAGTTCCACACCTTGGCAATTTTGCAAGTGATTGCCCAACCACAACCATCTAGCCAATTGCCCCTAGCCTCCGATTTGGTGCATCAAGCTTGCGTTGCATTACAAAAAGATTTTGATGCCGAACATGGCGGCTTTGGGAAAGAAGCAAAATTTCCTAATGGTCCTATTTTGGAGTTTTTGTTAAATAATGCCGACGTGATAACTCGTCATATAGCATTTACTACCCTAAACAATATGGCTATGGGCGGATTATATGATCATATTGGCGGAGGTTTTTTTCGTTATACAGTAGATAATAAATGGCAGATCCCACATTTTGAAAAAATGTTGTATGACAATGCACAATTATTAGGAATTTATGCCATCGCATATCAAGAAACCAAAAAAGACTTATATAAAAATATCGCGATCGAAACTGGCGATTGGTTAGAAAATACATTATTAGATCGCGACAATGGCGCATTTTTTACTGGCTTGGACGCTGACAGTGAAGGAAAAGAAGGTTTATATTATTTGTGGGACGCTGCTGACATTAAAAAAATTCTCACCCGGGGTGAATTTACCCTAGCAGAGAAATATTACCAATTCGATAAAAAACCAAATTTCGAAGCTAAATGGCATTTGTTAACAGATATACATCAAGAACCCTTGCCTGCTGCAGAGCTAACCGCGATCAAACGCAAACTGTTATTACAGCGTGAGAAACGAGTCGCACCAGAGCTGGATCGCAAGATTTTAACTGGTTGGAATGGATTAGCAGTTAAAGGCTTTAGTATTGCTGGACGCATTCTACAAAATCAACGCTTTACTGATTTAGCCAATAAAACCATCAAGTTTGTGAAACGTAATTTGTTTGTCGATCAAAATCTCTATGCTACCTGGCAAGCTGGTAAACCAAAGATTCTTGGCTTTTTAGATGATTATGCATTTTTCTTGGATGGTCTGCTAGAATTTATCAATAATGATCCAAATCATGAATATATTGCATTTGCGGTACAAGTTGCGGATAGTTTAATTGCTAATTTTCATGATACGGAGCTAGGTGGACTATTCTTAAGTTCACATAATGCCGAAAAACTCTTTTATCGTCCCAAAATATTTACCGATGAAGCAACAGCATCCGGTATCGGTGTAGCTTGCATTGCCTTGTTGCGACTAAGCGAATTGGTCAAAGATGATAAATACAAAGAAGTTGCCAAAAGAGCTATATATTATGCCCAAACTTATTTGAACGAGGCACCGGAAATTCATCTAACCTTGTGTAGAGCTTATGCAATGTTACATACGAGCTAAAATTTCTGCGATAATACTTCGTAAAATATTAATAATTAGCGCAATCCTTTGCACGCATAATTTAGCTGCACAACAACCAAATATTGTATTAATTAGCATGCCAAAATCTGGCAGCACGTTTATACTATCGGCAATAAAAGATAATTTGCACTATCAGCGTAGGAATCTAGTTTCAATATACTACGGTCAACAAAACTATCAGAATAATTTAGCCGCATTCTTTGCTACACCTTCCTTAGTTGCCAAAGAACATTTCCGAGCTCCAAATAGCATACCAAGCGATAGAATCGATTTTATGTCACCGCTAGAAACCTCTTGCCTAAAAAAATACACTGATAAATTTGTATTACATGTACGTGATCCTAGACAAGCGCTTTTGTCTTTAGTGCATCATATTATTGATGATCCAGAGAGTACTTTTATTGCTGCTGATCTACGTCCATGGTTTGATGCACAGCCATTCGATAAAAAAGTTGACTGGGGGATCAGTAATCTCTTACCAACACTGGTTACGTGGCTGGAAGATTGGATGTTCTTCAAAGATCAAGAGGATAAAATTGAAAATGGCATGCAAATTTTAATCACTACTTATGATGAACTGCTTGCCGATGACAAATTGCTCTATGCCAAAATCTTAGATTTTTATCAGATTGAGCATTTAGGCTATATTGCACCCAAAAAAGATTCCAGAGTGCGCTATAGATCAGGCAATCCAAAAGAATGGCAAAGCGTGTGTTCTGCGGCACAGAAGAAAAAGATAGCGCAGATTGTTCCTCAAGACTTATTGCAGAGGTTTGGGTGGTAGGAATGTTTAGTAAGAACTAGATTTCCTACAACAATGCCGAAATCTCTTCCAGATGATCCTGCTCATCCTGAATAATATCTTGTATAGTTCTATATAAAATCACGTTGGTTTCTGGCACCATAGCTAAAATTTCTGTGTAAGCTTTGATTGCATCCACCTCTTCACGCATATTTATTTTGATAATTGTTGCCAAATCATAAGCTTCTTTCAGATCTTCGGTATGAATTTCCATAGTTGGTTTGCCGCCCAGTGCTATAATGCGATCGCGTAACTTCTCGGCATGCTCAGCTTCATCGTTAGAGATTTCCTTGAGTCTGGCTTTAATTGCTTCTGAGGCCGGACCAGTGATAACTGCGGCATGAGTAGCATAACGGATCATACAGGCATGCTCTTGCTTCAACATCATATTTAATTTAACAACAATTTCTGCTTCTTTAGACATAGTAATTTTTCCTATTAAAATTTAATCATGCAATGCTGAACGAACCGTAACACTAAAGTACAATAACAAAACCAATGCAGAGATTGGCACCAACCAAATAGTTTTCAAAACAGAGACTCCAAAATGCGCCAGTGATACCGCAATTAGTATTACCAAGAAAATACTAAATGCATTCATTAAGCCACTACAAGCAACATTGCGCGCCCTTTGAATTGGATCACTTTTATTCTGCAAAGTAGCATATAGCGGCACAACAAAGACTCCACCCCCAAAACCAAACAACATTATATCAAATATTATTCTCAAACCGCCTTCGGCATACACCAAATCAGAAAAAGTATAGATAATATCATTATTATGCTGCATAAATGACAAGCTTGAATAATAAATATCAATTGAAAAAACAAACATCAGCATCAAACTAAGTGGTACAAAAGTTAACCTAATCTTCGAATGCAAAATTAAGTTACATAATAAAGCACCGACACCAATCACAACCACCAACAAGATCAATATCGTTAACATTATATGTTGATCACTGTGCAAAACATGCGAGCAATAATATGGAAACTCTAGTAAATAGATAAAATTAACTCCCCAGAACCAGGCAATACAAATGATACATAGAAAGACAATTTTGTTAGTGTAACTTAAACTAATTACCTTGAAGTTTAAATAAAGTAGATTAGCACCTATAGTTAGATCTGGGGCAAATGATTCGCCACGGTTGATTTTATAACTAATCAGTAAACCTAACACGGCTATAATTAGCATTACGCATGTAACCATAGTCATATTGTCTAATGATCTAATTAGCGTAAAGCCTAAGGTCAGGCCCAAAAATACCGACAAAAAACTTCCCGTAGCTACGAAAGCATTACCACCGATTAATTCATCCGGGTGCAATAATTCTGGCATGATGCTATGTTTGACTGGAAAAAAATATGTGGCTTTTAAAGCCATTGCACCTAAAACTAAAAGTAACAGCCAAATACTGTTTAAGTAAAAAGCAATACCAGCTAAAACTACCGTGAGTAATTCTAATACTTTTAAACTGCGCAAAATAAATGATTTTTCATATTTATCACCAACAAAGCCAGCATGCCCAGAAAAAATAAGAAATGGTGCTAGACACACCATGCTGACAAGAATTGAAATTGTTTTGTTGCTGAAAGAATACTGTGTACCAAGCGTATAAATACCAAAGGCAAAAACCGTATCGCGCAACATATGGTCATTACAGATCCCAAGAAATTGGGTAAGGAAAAGCGGCATGAAGCGCTTTTTTGTTAGGAGGTTAAATTGATTGCTTGCCATTGGCTCTACTAAATTAAGTTGTTCTTAACTTATTTTAGTAGAGTCCACAACGTTTAGTGATAGAGGTTCTTATCTTCAAATGCTTTGCTAGCCTGGACACTGGCTCCGATGACTACAAAAGGGTCTTGATTGAACAAGCCATTGCGTATTTCCAACAACTCTGGCACAAAAGTGCCGGTACTTTCACGATATTCGATCAGATTACTTATATTGTCTCGTAAAAATCCAATATAATCTTCAAACCTGCAACTGCTCATACTTTTACTCTCGGCTAATACTTTTGTTAATACTCTCGCGAACTAGCGGCCAGTATACTGTAAACCATTCCTAAAAAACACTGTTTAAATGCATGTATATACATGGCCAACCACCAAATTGACCTAAACAGGTAAATAAGTTAAGTTATGGCTTAACATCCTGGCTATTGGAGCCCTTTTTGCACCCGAACTTAGTCGAATTCTTAAAACAACATCGTGATTTGGTGGAAGCCAACCTCAAGCAGCTATTACCTTCTGCAGGCAATCCAGCTCATCAACTCTATGCCGCCATGCGCTATTCAGTCCTCAATAGTGGTAAACGTTTAAGGCCGATTTTGGTCTATGCAACTGGCCAAGTATTGGGTCTTGAGGCTGACAAACTCCACGCTGCGGCTATG
>CAYPGU010000086.1:0-7766 GCA_964409995.1 uncultured Legionellaceae bacterium
ATTAGTACAAGGCCGCCGTATTAAGCTTCGTTACGCGCACAGCGGTGGACATAATCCTCCCAGAATTATTATCCACGGTAATCAAACTGAGCATGTGCCAGATACTTATAAACGTTATATGATTAAAGCTTTTATTGATCGCCTAAAATTGCAAGGCACACCGCTAGTATTAGAATTTAAAACCGGTGAAAACCCATTTGCGGGTAAGAGAAATGTCTTAACGCCACGTCAAGAACATAAACGTGAGCGTATGAAGAAGTATATTCGCAAGATGAAGAAGAAGTAGGATTGTCATCCCAGTCGAGCGTTAGCGAGAGCTGGGATCTAAACCCCGCGTGTATTAATATGCTTTGCTTTATACGCCAGCATGTCTGCGGCATTTTGCACTGGACCAAACGCAGATTCATCATATTTTCTACGTTTAAACAATCCAGCCACCATATCGATTAGCTTCATTACCCCATTTACTACTAGCTTAATTGCTGCCCAAGCTGTGTCTCGAATTGCAGTAAACGCAGATCCAATGGCACTTTTGGTTTTTTTTGCGGCGTTGGATACAGATTCACACACCCCGTATGTATTGCTTGCCATGTCTGTAATCTGTGCCACTTGCTCTAATAAAGCATTGCCATCATGATCTTCATCTAAATCCCACTCAAATAATGGATTCTTAACCCCTGCACGGATGTCTCGTAACTGTTCTCTTTGGACTTCCAATTCCGCAGCTTTGCTTGGTTCTGCGATCACCAGAGCATCCAGCATAGTTTCTGTTGCCTGGGCAGATTTTTCTATATCGCGCAAAACTTGCTTCAAGTGGTTGCGAACCTGATCGTCTTCTAATCCAGCACCAACTCCAGTTGCCGCCACTTTAGATTCAGCTGTAAACAAATGGGTTTTCTTCTGGTCTAAGCGGGGTTTTTTTGCAGCCTCATTTTGCTGTTGTTTTGCTATGACCTCAGCCATATTTTTGGTATGCTTTTGCATGGCTTCTTCTCGTTCAGCCAAGACTTTAGCAAAATATGCATTAATATCTTTCTCTGCTACTTCAATACTTATGCCAGGTAATTTTTTTAATGCTTCTAGGTGCTTAACCCGTTCAGATTCTGGCAATAAAGTTGAATCGACTTGATCAATTATTGGCACTGGGGCGGAAGGACTGGTGATAATAGGAGCTACAGATTGGCGACCGCCAGATAAGGAGCCAAGGTCATCGAAATCAAAATCATCGTCAAACCCCGCATCTGTATTCCAGTCATCATCTTCATCTTCAATTTGTTTGCGTCGACTTTTAATGCTGCTTGCAAAGCTGTTATCATCATCTGAATATTCATCTGATGATGGTGTTTTAGGTCTTTCAGAAGTCTTTTTCAATAAACCTTTGGCCTTAGTGATTTCACCCAACAACGAAGCAGGGTTAATAGGTTTAACTTTATCATCTTCGATTGAGACTGGAGTAGATTTAGGAGCTTTAGCTTTAAGGCTAGCATTCAATGTTTCAATTAAAGTTTCTTGCGCAGCGATTTGCGTGGCCAACATTCCTTGTACATTGCCGCTATTAATTAAAGCTATAATCGCATGTAAATCAGCAATTTGTTGAACTAAACTTGATTGTTCTTGCTCTGGTTTTAGTTTAACAAATTTTGCCTTCGAGCGATCCGCATCTGATTCGCTACGTATGGCAGCTAGTAGACCCTGTCTGCTAGCTTGTTCCGGTTTCTTAGCTACACCAATTATTTCAAGTAACTTATCAATTTCAGCGTCATTGTCTTTGCTTTGCTTGAGTACTTGTTTAAAAGGTGCTGCAAATCTTTCTAAATACCTTACTTCTTCTTTTAGTTTGGCAATAATTTGAGCTTGACCACTTTGCTTCACATTAGAAGCTGATGAAGCAGTAGTGCTTGATTCTAAATCTTGCAATGATTCAGAACTATTTGATCGCTTTAGGCCTATTGATTTGTTAACTTCACGCAGGATATCATTACGTGTTCGAAGCGCTAAATCATCACGGAAGGCTTGCTTGATGCGTTGAGTATAATCAGCGTCAATATTGGATACGCCAATCTCTTGAGCAAGGCGATTAATTTCAATTAAATAATTAGCTTCTTCGGAGGTGATGTCAGAATCCCAAACTTCAGATTCATCCCAGTTGGCAGCTTTCATAACAGAATATTTATCAGCAAAATCTTTAGAGTCTACAAATTTTTCAAAATCAGCAATGTTGCGTTTATTGTCCACGTTCAATAAAATTTTTGCAGTATAACTGCCATTTTCACGCAGATACTGCTCTAACACCGGAGTAGGAGCAATTTTATAATTCCTAGAATTTAAATTATCCAGTGTGATTGATTCATCAATTGGTTCTTCTGTAATTGGCATAATTAAACCTATTATTTGTATATAATTTTATGATCTATACTACACATATAAAGTATAGATCAAAAAGAGCATTTATTTCTGAGGTGTACAAATGCCAAGTGTTCAAAAAGACAGTACAAAATCTGCAGGTAAGGAACGACTTGATTCCTTGCAGGATGAATCTAAAAAAAAATCAGAGGTAATTGCGCAGCAGAAGAAAAAATCTCTTGAACTAGCTGATGAATTAACCAGATTAGAGCATGACCTAGATGATGTTAACCAAAGCCTAGATTATGGCACCTTAACTGGCCTTGGTTCATTATTGTGGGATAATTTGGTTGGAATCGCTGATCAGGAACCTGATACAGATTTGAGAATAATTCCAAATAAGCAGCTGTCACGTGCTGACTTGGAGCGCAAACACACATTAATCTTTGTTAAAATGCAGGAGATTCAGGAAACAAGAAATGCATTGCAAGCAGAGATTGCAGTATTGGAACAAGGATTGGAAGAATCTATGAAAACATATAATGATGAAAACGCGATGTATAATGCTTTTGAAGGAAGAGAATTATACCTACAAAATCCACAGGAATTCTGGGACAAGGTATTGCTGCGCAATATTGTTTTGTCAGCGCACCCTGCTGAAGTATATGATAGTACAGATAAGATCATGGCTATTTGCGATCTGTTTGATCAGGACACTGATTTTGCAAGCCTAACTCGTGCCTGGACAATAGTGTCTCAAGCTAGAGATATTTCTACTGCGCAAAATAGTGTGCAATTTTTGTATGGTGAGCCAGTGGATGCGCAAACCAAACGTCAGTTGGTTCGATATGCACAAAAATATCAAGAAGCCGCCAATAAATTTTTTGAAATATACGCTGATCATTTACCAGTTGAGCTGCAAGCTTTAAAAGTTCTATATCGAAATGATCCTGAAAGTATTGATCCATACTTAAGTCTCCTGGAGGGGATTCAGGGTAATAAAAATTATGATCCCAATAATCCAGATAAGACGATTGAAAAAATTCCTATGTATAGCAAAATGATCACAAGTCTAAACAACGATTTGCAAGCTGTATATCGTGCCAAGGCGATGACCGAATTATCTAGAATTCGTGGTTTTACTGATCTAACTAAAGTAGTACAGGAACAACTCGCTGATCAACAATTATATGTAGATAAATTGCTCTTTGACTTAGACTCTGTTCCAGCAGAATTTCGTCAAGCTAAGCTACAAGAAATTGATGCACTAGCAGAAAAATTAAAAAATAATATTAGCAATGCAGTCATAAATCACACAGCACCTGATGTGAACGGTGTCGAATTTGCCAAAATTAAAAAACAAATAGATGATAGAGAATTTGAGATAAGAGCTAAAATTTTCAAAGATAATTTCCAATCAGACATTTCCAAATTGGGTGCCGGTGCAGGAATTGGTTGGTTGATCGGCGGTTCTACCCTGATGTCAGCGGTTGCTGCAGCTGGTTTGGCCAAAGCAGCAACCTATGCCGTTTCATCAGAAATTCCGGCGATTACTGAAGAGCGGGAGTTTGCTGCAAGTATTGCACCGACTGATTATACATTCTTGCGCCTGCAAGATGAGTTCTTTGGCATAGACACGGATACACCAATTGAGCAAATGGAAGTTAAAGGACCAGCATTCATTACCAACGCGCAGGAGAGAATTCAGGCTAAGGTAGAAGCCAAAGTACAAGATCTAATTAATAAGAATCTAGATCCAGAAGGTGTACAAAAGCAAATTGATCAAAGCTTTCAGAAATGGAATCAAACTTTAGGCATAATTGGAGCTACTGTAATATCAGTCGCGGTAATCTCTGTGATTGGACTCGCTATCGCAGTACCACCATTATGGCCGTTATCGGTAGCTGTTGTGGTTGGGTTAACTTTAGGCTTTGGTGGTTTAGTGGTACGAGATGTGATGAGAAATAATACACCGTTGCGCGAAGCGATTAAAACAGTGGCTGGCACTTTTGCGAGCGGTTTTCGATCTATAGCACAGGTAATTACTCGACCCTTCAGACCATCTGGAATCCCTGTAGCCAAGTTGACTATTGTTGATGAAGCTAAAGCACAAAATGAATTTAAATTGGATCCGGCGCAAATGCGTGCCTTGGAAGAGTATGCGCCTGGTTATGCGAAACCATTGATGGCATATTTCAATAGTAGATTAGAAGATATGCAGCATAAAGTGCAAAAAGCACAAGAAACAGATCCTCAAACAGGATACTTGGTCTACAATTTACCTTTGATAGACGAAGTACAGTTAGAATTTAATCAATTAAATACTGCTTGGCAGGAGCTTACGCAATTAATACACAATCCTAAATCGTTTTGTGCCTACATGGATGACTATTTATCTACGGCTTATGGTACGGCGCGAAATATTTTTATTCGAATGGCACAGGAACAACAAACTGCCGCCAAGAATAAGGTAGCGTATGATATGGATAAAGAAAAGGCTGCTCCTCTAACTTTCAGTCAGCAACAACCAGATTTTGAGATGAATTTTGCGCGTGACTTTAAACATGAAAGAAGTAATTTAGAGCAACTACATGCCTTAAAAGAAAAGCTTGGTGAAATTAAACAGAAGTTATAAAAAATTTATACGTATAATATGGCCAAAACAGAACCTTGAATAATAGTTTGCTTATTTCGGCAAGGAAGTCGTAACCGACCAAACCACTGATTACAAAGATTATAAAGAACAATAAAGAGGCAATAAAACATCTAAAACGTGTTTCCTCCCAATAATTTAATATGAAAATAAGAATCGTGGCAGGTAAAATTATAATTGCTGGTAACCAGCGTTTATCATTGGCCCAAACACTTTCCAAGATCCAAAAAAATGCCAAAGCGGTAGCAAATACGAACAGCATATATAAGTTTTCTATGGCATTTTGATCAATTATTTCATTCATTTATAAATAACTGGGGATCAACCCTTACTCCATTTAGACTTACAGACCAATGTAGATGTGGCCCAGTCGCGCGACCAGTTCTACCGATAGTGCCAATTATAGTACCTTGCTCGACTATTTGATCTTTTTTAACCGCAACAGAATCTAGATGGCAATAACTTGTGATAAACCCTTGGCCATGATCTACAAATACGATATTACCGCTAAAATAGAATTTACCAACATTGATTACTTTGCCTGCTTTAGCCGCATGCACCGCGGTTCCTAGAGGGGCTGCAATATCCAGACCAGAATGTGGATCTTTGGGAACGTTATTAATTATTCGTGATAATCCAAATGGACTAGATTTTCTACCTTTTACGGGCAGTTTAAGTTTAAGCGAGTCTAATGGTTTGTATTCCCATACATTATAGGTTGCGATTGTTTCTAAATATTGAGCGCTAATTAATGGTAAATCTGCTTCATCTGGTTGAACCTTTTTAGCATCAGCAAAAAATAATTTTTCCTGTTTGTATTTTTTTTCTTTTACTTCAAAAGTACGACTAAAGTTCTGTTGCTCAGAATTAATTTGAATTTCATTGGTGCCTAATTTAGCCGTTAATGGAATCCCGACTACGGTTAACCAATTTTTAGCATTTTGTGGATCAGGAAGCACTAAAGTACGTTGGCCTTGGTATAGTACTATTGGTGGTTGCTCGCTCTGAAAGTTTAAATTGATAACTACTACTCCACCCGGAACATTAGCTTGTTTAGGTACAATACCAGAGCTAATGCCGGGAAGCATTGAAGTAAAGGTGCTACATAGAGCAATTAGGAGTTGTTTAGTCTTGCGCATTCCATTGCATCCGTACAGTGAACCATTAGGCTTGCGAAAATTCAGCCTTTTCGTCAAGCACAGCATTTTCGGCTTGTAATATTGGCAGGAGTTCATTCTTGTCTTGTAACTCGACAACTATATCACAACCACCAATCAATTCTCCGTGCACATATAGCTGCGGGAAGGTAGGCCATTGTGCATATTTAGGCAGCTCGACACGAATATCTGGATTTTCCAATACATTTACGTAACTAAATTTGGCCTTTAAACTTTTTAGAATTTGGATTACCCGAGCGGAAAATCCACACATGGGAAATTGCGGGGTTCCTTTCATATATAATAGCACTGGGTTATTTGCGATCTGTTGTTTGATTAGTTCTATAGTATCCATAATACTTACTACCACCTTATTAGAAAAACTAAATCTAATTGAGCCATCCTGGCCGACTAATCTAAAATTATATCATACTTGCAAGGCTAATGGGCGAAAGTTACACTAATATTTATTCAGATAGTTTCAAATTAGGAGCAAGCTCATGCCATTCGTTTTACCACCTTTACCTTATGAAATGGATGCATTGCAACCATACATCTCCCGCGAAACTTTAGAGTACCATTACGGTAAGCATCACCAGGCTTACGTTACAAAGTTGAATGAATTACTAGCTGGTACGGGGCTGGAAAATAAACCTTTAGAAGAAATTATCAAAACCTCCGATGGCAGCGTATTTAATAATGCCGCGCAAGTTTGGAACCATACTTTCTATTGGAATTGTTTGAGTCCAACTGGTGGCGGACAACCGACAGGTCAATTATTAGAAGCGATTAATCAAAGTTTTGGTGATTATAATTCGTTTAAAGAACAATTTACTAAAAGCGCGATTGGAACCTTTGGTTCAGGATGGGCTTGGTTGGTGAAAAATCCGCAAGGCAAATTAGAAATCGTCACTACTAGTAATGCCGGTACGCCATTAACAACTGCTAATAAAGCGTTGTTAACCTGTGATGTTTGGGAGCATGCTTATTATATTGATTATCGTAATTCACGTCCGAATTATATGGATGCGTTTTGGAAATTAGTAAATTGGGAATTCGCAAGCGCAAATTTCACTGCAAAATAATTTAGGGATAACAAATGAGCGATTTGCTGAATGTGTACAATAGATTAAATATTAATTTTGTACGTGGTGAAGGTTCTTGGTTATGGGATGCGCAAGGTAATAAGTATTTAGATGCATATGCTGGGATTGCAGTTACTGGATTGGGGCATAATTATCCAGCGGTTACCAAGGTTATCCAAGAGCAAGCAAGCAAATTGATTCATACCTCAAATTTAGTGCAAATCCCGCAACAAGAAACTTTAGCTGGCATGCTCAAGGAATTATCTGGCATGCCCAAAGCTCAAGTTTTCTTCAACAACTCTGGTGCCGAGGCAGTTGAAACAGCGATCAAATTAGCTCATCTATATGGACATAGCAAAAGTATTTCTGATCCGAAAATAATTGTTTTCGAAGGTGCATTCCATGGCCGTACGATGGGGACGATTTCAGCGGGATCAAATGCGAAGGCTAGGGCCGGATTTGAACCGTTGCTGCCAGGTTTTGTACGTGTGCCTTTTAATGATGTTGCAGCATTAGATGAAGCCCTAC
>CAYPGU010000087.1:0-7757 GCA_964409995.1 uncultured Legionellaceae bacterium
ACCTCGCGCCATTTAAATTATTTGATGTGTTTCCAATTGGGGTAATGCTTTTAATCAGTGGCATGGTGTATTTATATTTTTTTATTACCAAAATTGTGCCAGATATAAAAAAATATGGTAGCAGCTCTGGATCAACCAAAAATCATTTTCGACGCATCTATGGCAAAGATACTGAAATTTATGAAGTACGTGTTTCAGCCAATAGTCCATTAGCTGGTGAACCAGTCAAAAACTTAGAGCTTAAATTAGATCCATCCTTATCATTGATTTGCATGCTGCAAGATAAGGAGAATCACTTTCCGCCTTTAAAGGGTACGATAATTAAACCCAACGCTTTGATAGCTATTATGGGATCAAAAGAGAAAGTGCAGAAGTTTGCTGAAGATTATCGTTTAAAGGTGTTACCAAAACTGAATGTTTTTGCTGAAATTCTTCATCCATCTAGAGCTGGTCTTAGTGAGGCTGTGATACCACCTAGTTCTCAATTCGTAGGTACTGAGGCTAAGGAGTTACACATGCGGCGTAATTATGATCTGCATGTGTTAGCAATTTTACGTGGTGATTCAATTATTCAAGGCGATGATCTAAATAAAGTAGTGTTACGTGCAGGCGACACCTTGGGTATGTTTAGTACTTGGGAGGCACTGTATGATTTTCAAAATAATCCTGACTTCTTTGTGCTAACTACTACTTATCCGCGTGAAAAGACTAATCCGGATAAAATACCATATGCATTATTTTTCTTTTTACTTTCGATCAGTTTGGTAGCCTTTGGTGGGTTTCCTATTTCAGTGGGGCTGCTATTAGGTGCGGTCGGTATGATTGCAACCGGCGTTCTTTCTGTAGATCAAGCTTATGAAAAGGTTAGTTGGAAAACAGTTTTTTCTTTAGCTGGACTAATTCCGCTTGGCTTGGTTATGCAGACATCGGGCACGGCACAATTATTATCTGATTATTTAATTCCAGATAATATTATGGTGCCAATTTGGGTCGTCGAATCATGCTTAGCAATCGCTGCTTCACTACTGGCCCTATTGATTTCAAATATTGGTGCTACCGTCTTGCTAGTACCGATTGCGATGGATTTAGCCAATCTAGTTGGTGGTGATCCTCGTATTTTCGCGCTTACAGTTGGCTTGGCATCGGCGAGTAGCTTTGTAGCGCAGACCAACCAAATTAACTCTCTAATAGCTGGACCGGGTGGTTATACTTCGCGGCAATTTTGGGTTATTGGAACTGGGATGACGTTAGTATATTTAACTGTAGTTATTCTAGGGATACAAATATTCTTTTAAGCTTTTTGCATTCCGAAATAGAAGTATTTAAAATGATTTTTGTGCATGGATTTAAAACAGGGGATTAAAAATGGCATACTCCAAAGTAGCACTATCAAGAACGCATGAGCTTAGTGGTGAACCGCAAGGTCTCAGTAAACTAAATAAAGCGATTCAACAACATATAATTGGCCAGAAAAATTTAATTGAAAGCTTATTAGTAGGTTTGTTATGCGATGGACATGTATTAATCGAAAGCATGCCTGGTTTAGCCAAAACAACAGCGGCCAAATCTTTAGCACAAGGTGTGGATGGAAAATTTCACCGTATTCAGTTTACTCCAGATTTATTACCTTCAGATTTAATTGGTACAGACGTATTTAATCAGGCTACTCAGGAGTTCACTTTCAAAAAGGGCCCGATATTTCAAAATATATTATTGGCCGACGAAATTAATCGTGCGCCAGCCAAAGTACAGTCGGCTTTATTAGAAGCAATGGAAGAAAAACAAGTAACAGTAGGGCAGTCAAGCTATAAATTAGATGATTTATTTATGGTAGTTGCAACCCAGAATCCAATTGAACAAGAAGGCACGTATAACTTACCAGAGGCACAATTGGATCGTTTCTTGCTACATGTGGTTTTAGATTACCCAACCCATGAAGAAGAGCTGCAGATTATTGGTTTAGATAAAGCTCCAATTAGCATAGAAAAAACTTCACAAAAGGAAGTATTAGAGGCGCGTAAGATTATCCAAAGTATTTATGTTGATGATAAATTAAAAAACTATATAATTTCTTTAGTTCAAGCTACACGCAATCCGCAATTATATAGCAAGGATTTAGCAGCTTGGCTGCTACACGGAGCTTCGCCACGCGCGTCCCTGGCTGCTCTGCACTGTGCTCAGGCTTATGCATGGTTATATGGCGCTGAATATGTATTGCCAGAGCATATACAAGCAGTATGGCATAATGTGCTAAGACATCGTATTGCGCTTAGCTTTGAAGCTCAGGCGGACAATATTAGCAAAGATCAGGTAATTGATACTTTATTACGTGTGGTGGCAATTCCATAATGTTGTTTCCAAATTTAAAAGAATTAATTCGCCTCAAATCAATACTTGGCTCTACCGAGATACTGCGCGATCGAACTAATAATCGTATGCAGGGTGATTATTCATCATTATTTCATGGTTTGGGAGTTGAATTTGAAACAGTACGGCCATATGTAATAGGTGACGACGTACGCTATATTGATTGGCGGGTCACTGCACGGATAGGTAAACCGCAGGTTAAAACTTTTCGCGCTGAGTGTGATCGCAATGTATTAGTTGTCGTTGATGCAAATGCGTATATGCGCTTTGGCACCAGAGTTACTTTTAAGTCTGTGCAAGCAGCTAAAGCGGCTGCTTTATTCTGCTGGCAATCATTACAGCAGCAAGACAGAGTTGGTGGTTTAATATTTGGTGATATTGCCAATGGCATGCAGTATTTTAAACCAGATAAAACCAAAAATTCAGTCTTACGCATGTTGAAGCTTTTATGCAATGAACAAGTAGATCAGCATGCAATGGTATCCTTGCCAAGCGCACTAATACATTTAGCGCAAGTTGCGACTCCGCAAAGCTTAGTTTTTGTATTAAGTGATTTTAGTATGGCTAACATGAATGAACTTGAAAAAGCATTGCTTGCTTTACGTAAAAAATGCACTTTAGTTTTATTGCCCGTACATGATCCGGCAGATAAAGATATTCCAGCAGTAGGATCGCTAATGTTTGCCGATAATGGCACAGGGGTTGAAATTAATACCGATAATGCTCAAGCGCGTAAAAATTACCAACAAGCTTGGCAAGATTATTCGGAAAAATTAATTCATACAAGTAAAAAGCTTAAGGCTCCTCTACTATGGATTGAAACTGCAGTTGACCCAGTACGTGCTTTATATTCTCGCAAAGGAACCGTACATCCATGGAAGACTTAAGAGATATACAAGGTTTAGATCACGTTACTGCCTGGCCGTTAGCAATAGGCTGGTGGCTAATAATTGTTATAGCAATGATAGGCCTAGGGATAGTTCTGTGGTACTTGTTTAAATTATATAAATATCGTCGCAGCTGGCAGTATCAATCGTTTCTAACTCTGCAAAATATTGAAGAGGATTGCAAACAAGAAGAGCATAAAATGGCTTTGCAAAAATTAGCTATTGAATTACGCTACATAGCTATGCAATTTAATGAGCGCGAATTGTGCGCCGGTTTAATTGGCCAGCCATGGCTAGAGTGGTTACAACAACATGATCCACAAGAATTTCCGTGGCAAGAAAAGGGAACATTATTAGTAAATGCACAATATATGCCAGAGCTAAATGCTACTGATTGTGCGCAAATATATAATTTGATTCAGGCAGCGAAGGGGTGGGTTAAAAAATGTTAAATTTTTCCTGGCCTTGGATGATATTATTAATGCCTTTGCCATGGGTCTTAATGTATTTGTTCAAACAAATACAACGCAATAATGTAGGCAGCTCGCCAGTGATTAGCTTTCCAAAATTAGCTCAGTTACGCAAATCATTCACAAATAACAAAGCATCGCCACAAAAAATTATGCGCTGGCAATTAATTGTCATGAGTGTTGCTTGGGTGCTATTAGTATTTAGTTTGATGCGACCAGAATTAATTAAAGATATTGCTTACAGTAACCAATCAGGCTATGACTTGTTGTTAGCTGTTGATCTATCACGCTCCATGGATATTGTAGATTTTTACGAGGGTAAAAAAGCAATTAGCCGCATCTCCGCCACCAAAAAGGTAGTCGCAGATTTTGTGCGCCATCGACATGGTGACCGGGTCGGTTTGATTGTTTTTGCCGAGCAAGCGTTTATGACGATACCTTTAACCATGGATACAGCTACGGTTAGCAAGTTGTTAGATAATTTATTGGTTGGCATGGCCGGAGAACGCACCGCAATAGGGGATGCTATTGGTATTGGCGTACAGAATTTACGTAACCGACCACCATCTTCGCGCGTATTGATTTTATTAACTGATGGTGAAGATACAGCGAGTCATATTCCGCCGCTTGAAGCAGCTAAAATAGCTGTAGGTGAACAGATAAAGATCTATACAATTGGTGTTGGTGATAAACTAGATGAGACTTTACTCAAAAAAATTGCTGAACTAACTGGGGGCGAATTTTTTAATGCAACAAATGTCAATTCTTTACAGCAAGTGTATCAAAGGATTGACCAATTAGAAAAATCTGAAACTCAGCAACAGATTGTTTTAATTCGAACTCCGTTATACCAAATATTTCTCTTGTTCTCATTAATGGGATTTTTAGCGGTATTTACTTTTAATACTAAACGATATGGATGGAATCATGGATTTAGGTGATTTTCATTTTGCACAGCCAATTTGGCTTTGGGGATTAATTGTCATACCAATAGGTATTGCGTGGGCAATATTTTGGCAGCGGAAGCGCAAAATTGATCAAGATGGTTTAAGCAAATTTATCGATCCAAACCTAATGCCGCATATTTTATTAAGTCCTGGCAAGGTAAATAAGACTAGTATTTTTCCATGGTTATATTTAAGTTTAGTGTTATGTGTATTTTTAGCTTTAGCAAATCCACGCTGGAGTTATAAAGATATAGATGCCTATCAACCTACCGCTAGTATGGTTATATTGTTAGATCTGTCGGCTACTATGAATGCAGAAGATGTGCCACCATCAAGAATCATTCGTGCTCGACAAAGTCTGGAAGATTTATTAAATTTGAGTAAAGGCCTTAAGATTGGTCTAATTGGCTTTGCCGCGATTCCGCATCTAATTAGCCCGATTACAGATGATTTGCAGACCATAAAAACATATTTACCTGCACTTGATACTGATTTGACGAATTTACAAGGTGATGAATTAGCCCCAGCTTTAACAATGGCGCAAGATTTGCTATTACGCGAACCAGGATCGAAAAAATCTATTCTGTTAGTTAGTGATGGTGATTTTGAGAGTAATGACTACTTAAAGCAGGTTTCTGCTTTAGCTGCAGATGGCATTGATATTTATGTTATGGGCGTTGGCACAACTACTGGGGCGCCGTATAGAGATCAAAGTGGCAATATGCACAAAGTAGATGGTAGGGTCGTAACAACTAAATTGAATAAAACTATTTTACAAGACATAGCCAAGCAAGGTCATGGGGCATATATTGAAGCAAATCATAGTGAATTTGGTGTGCAAGCCATTCTAAATAAAGCTGAATATACAGCGGATAAACATCAACTTATGGAAGGAAAAATCCGCCAGTGGGATGATCGTTATTATATATTTTTGTTCCCAGCAGCAATGATCATGCTGTACCTTATGCGTAAACGCGCTTTGTTTATGTTGGCAATGGTAATTGTGTTTAGCACGCTGCAGACTTCTGAAGTATATGCAATGTCTAGCCTATTTCGTAATTCAGAACAGCGCGGTTTACAAGAATTTCAAAAAGCTGAGTTTGGTCAAGCGGCAGATACCTTTAGAGATCCATACCGCAAAGGGGTAGCATTATATCGAGCAGGTGACTATGCGGCCGCTGAAGAGCAATTTAGTTTGGTAAAACGCAAAAGTGTTAAAGTTGCAGCGCAATATAATGAAGGTAATGCACAGATGCAACAACAGAAATGGCAAGCAGCGATTAATAGTTATGAGGCAGTGTTAAAGGCGCAGCCAGATAATGATGATGCCAAACATAACTTAGACTTAGCTAGGAAGATGCTTTCAAAGCAGGCACAGAATAATGAAGGGCAAGATCAAAATCAGCAGGATAAAAAGGACTCGCAAAATAAAGAAAAGAACCAAGATCAAAACCAAGATCAGAAACAACAAGATCAACAATCTAAGCAGGATCAGCAACCTGATCAAAATGATCAACAACAAAAACAAGATCAGCAAAAACAAGATCAGCAAAAGAATGAACAACAGCAAGATCAGCAAAAGAATGAACAACAGCAAGATCAAGCACAAGATCAAAAAGATCAAAATCAAGCTAAAAGCCAGGCCAGCAACACTGGAGACAACGAGGCTAACTCAAAGCTATCAAGTGCAGAACAAGCGCGCGCTGATCAGTGGTTAAACCGAATTGACAGTGACATCAAGGTGTTTTTGAAAAATAAATTTTATATTGAAGATATGCTAACTTCCCATTGAGGAGAATAATAATGAAAATTAGAAACCTACCTTTAACAATTATTTTGTTCTTGGCATTAATCAATCCAGCCTTAGCGGCAGAATTAATTGCCAGTGTTGAATCCACGCAAGTTGATTTTGGCAAAAGTTTTCAACTGAAACTATTGCTCACAGGTGCAGAAGCAACTGAACCATTAGAATTATCCAGATTACCACGCTCCTTCATAGTTTACGGGCAGCAGCAATATTCGTCGTATGTAAGCACCAATGGTAAGGTTACGGCTGAAACTGGCTGGAATATAACTTTATTGCCCAAAGATGAAGGCGAGTTTACCATTCCTGGTATTTCGGTCGAGACTGATAAGGGTCGTGTGACAAGCAATGAAATAAAAATTCGCGTTGCTAGTTCTGGTGCAAACCAAACCAAAGTAGATGATGTGATTGGCGTATCATTAGTGGCTAATGTGAGTAAAACTCAAACATATATAAAGCAACCTATTATTTATACCTTAAAAATAATTGCCTACAAACCGGTTATTAATATAGGGCTAGAAGATATTAAATCTAATGACGCAATAATAGAAAAAATTGGTGATGCCAGACAATACACTAAGAATATTGGTGGGGTAACGGCTGCGATTTTGGAAGCGGACTTTGCTGTTACACCAATCAAAACTGGCAAAATCAAGATAAATCCTGCTGTTATGCGTGGCGAAGTGCAGGAGCCTAGAGCGCATGGACCACACTCGCAACGTTTCGGTCTGTATAATCAAATTATTATCGATAATTCTTTTGATTTGCGACCATTTAGTGTCAAAGGTGAAACAGTAACAATAACTGCCAATCCAATTCCTGGTGGCAATGATAATTTATTAGCATTGGATAAGTTAACGCTTGCGGAAAAATGGGACGGTATAAAGCAATTAAAAGTTGGTGATACTTTTACGCGTAAAATAACTATGATTGCACATGGAAGCTTTGCAAACCAACTGCCATCGACTAAGGAGTTTATGGAAGTAGATGGTGTAAAGGTATATGCAAATAAGCCAATAACAACAGAGAGTATCGATCAAAAACGAATTAGTATAATCGGTCGCAGAGAGGAAGAGTTCTCCATAGTAGCACAAAGAGCGGGTACAATCACTTTGCCAGCAGTTAAAATTCAGTGGTGGAATGCAACCACTAAGCAACTGGATGAAAGTATTTTACCAGCTAAAACTATCGAAGTATTGCCTGCAAGTTCAGCAGCTAGTGCAAGCAACACCATGATCGATTATTCATCCGCGGAAGAGCCGGTGACTATTGCTGATCCTGC
>CAYPGU010000088.1:0-7712 GCA_964409995.1 uncultured Legionellaceae bacterium
CGATCGCTCGATTGCTTCATCTTTATCTTCAAACCAACCCACCAAGTAGAAATCAACTTGCGGATATTGTTGTTTAATCTGTGCCGCTGCCGCTAAATATTCCAAAATACCCTTCGCCAAAATAAACCGTGCGGTTAGTAAAAAGCCAATTCGTTCCGGCGTTGGTAACTGGTTAAAATAATCCAAATTCACGCCAGAACCATTAGTTAAAACAGTACGGCTTGGATCAGCAAAAATTCCCAACTGCTTAAATTCAGCAATGTCATCGGTATTTTGAAAAAATACTTTGGTATTGAATTGCAAAGCAAATTTGTAAAGGCTGCACATTATTTTATTTACAATTTTTGATTTCAAATCAGTATGAATAAAATAAGATCCTAAACCGGTAATCATAGAGTAAATTTGTTTCACACCAGCCAAGCGTGCGGCGATTGAACCAAAAATTACTGGCTTGCTAGTGTAAGCAAAGATTTGATCCGGCTGGATTTGTTTAAACAATTTATATAATTTAAAAATCGTAGCTAAATCCGCCAGCGGATTTAAGCCAGTGCGCGACAATTGCACTTCAAGTGGTTTTACACCAAGTTCTTGCAAACGTAATGATACTTGTGGCGTCAAATCAGGCACGCAGGCAATAACTTCGTTATTCTTGGCTAACGCGCGCATCATATCAGCACGAAAATGCAATACTGATTCAGCATGACTTCCCAAAACTATTATTTTAGCCATGATTTGCCTCATACCAAGATTGAAACATTAAAACATCCCACAAATGATATTGCCAATTGCGTGTACCACTTAAATGTTCTTGCCATTTTTGTTGCACTAATTTGTTATCCAGCAAGCCATGCTTGGCCAACATTGAGTTGCTTAGCAGATCATGCGCCCACGACTTCAGTGGTCCGCGTAACCATTGATCAATTGGTACACCAAAGCCCATTTTAGGCCGATCAAATAATTTTTCTGGCACATAACGTTGTAACAATTGACGCACCAACCATTTGCTTTGGCCAGCGCGAATTTTTAAATCTAGCGGTAAGCTCCAGGCAAATTCAACTACATTATGATCCAAAAATGGCACTCTGGTTTCCAAACTAACCGCCATCGCGGCACGATCTACTTTGACCAATATATCATCGGGCAAATAGCGTAATGTATCCATGTACATCATGCTCTCGACTAATGTTTGCTCTGCAATTTCTTGCGTCAAATCATTTAGCTGTGGCGTAGCCGTAACTAAAGCATCTGTTCCATACCAATGCGAAACTAATTGATGATAAATTGCGCGCGCCGAGGGTGCATCTATTACTCTGGCTAATTTATGCAGTTTATCGCCTGGATTTCTTTGTCTAGCTATAGCTGGCAATATTGGACGCAGTGCTTTAAATAATTTATCCCAAAGTTGCGGCGGTAACACACAAATCATTTTACTTAATATATGCCGTAAGGGCTGCGGTAAAAATGCAATGCGGCGCCAAATTTGTGGCACCCACGAATATCGATTGTAACCTGCAAACAATTCATCGCCACCATCACCAGATAAACTCACAGTGACATGTTGGCGCGTTAATTTAGCCACCATATAGGTTGGCACTTGCGAAGAATCAGCGAATGGTTCATCGTAAAATTTGGCTAGATCAGGAATAATCGCGCGGGTTTGCTCCGCGCTTAAGTATAATTCGGTATGCTCGGTGCCCAAGTGTTGCGCAACCGCTTTGGCTTGTTCAGCTTCATTATACGCTGCATCTTCAAAGCCAATTGTAAACGTCCGCACAGCGCGACTACTTTGCGCTTGCATCAAGGCCACTACAGTAGAAGAATCAATCCCGCCAGATAGGAAAGCGCCCACCGGAACATCGGCTACCATTTGTTGTTTAATCGCAGCGCCAAGTTTGGTGTGTAATAAATCTACTGCCGCCTCCGCATCGATTGCTATTTTTGGTTGCATAGCAACTTGCTTGAGCTGCCAATACGCTATTTGTCGCACACTTTTATCAGCATTGATTACTAATATTTGTCCAGCTTCAAGTTTTTTAATATCTTGATATATGGTGTATGGAGCAGGAATACAATTATATTGCATCATTAAGCTTACAGCTTTGGGATCAATTGCTTGTTGCCAAGCTGGATGAGATTTGAGGCTTTTTAATTCTGAACCAAACAGTAGATTGTTTTGCACCCAACCATAATACAATGGTTTTTCACCGAGGCGATCGCGAATTAAATAGATTAATTTTTGTTGTTGATCCCACAAAGCAATCGCAAACATGCCAGTAAATTGCTGCAAGGCTTGTTCTATGCCCCAGGCTTCAAATGCCGCCAGCGCAATTTCGGTATCAGAATGGCCGCGCCAATTAGGTGCTAAACCGGCATTAGTTAATTGTTGTTTGATCTGTTGGTGATTGTATATTTCACCATTAAACATCATGACGTAACGATTGTTGGCGGAAATCATCGGCTGGCGGCCATGTTCCGAGAGATCTAAAATCGCTAAACGCCGATGGCCAAATGCTACACCGTTGCGCTCATCAATCCAATTATCACCGCTATCCGGGCCCCGATGTATTACTTGGTCGCGCATCCTGGTCACGATATCATACATCTGTGCATAATTATGGCGTTGATTTACATCCCAAAACCCGGCAATCCCACACATATTACACCAGCTCTTGTTGCGTAAAATAGGCCATATACCAAGTTAAAAAGTTCTGAATTCCAGTTTCAACACTGGTGTTAGGACGATAATCGATCGCTTGTTCCAAATTACTTACATCAGCAAAGGTATCCGGTACATCGCCTGCCTGTAGGGGTAATAAATTCAGTTGCGCTTTTTTATCTAAATACTTTTCGATTAATTCAATGTAACGCGTTAATTTGACTGGATTGTTATTGCCTATATTGTACACTCTCCAAGGCGCACTACTCGTTGCTGGCTGCGGTGCAGTCGGATTGAAATTTGCATCAGCGATTGCAGGTTGCTCAGTTATCTTCACGATGCCAGTCACAATATCATCAATATAGGTGAAATCACGATAATGTTCGCCATAATTGAATACATCGATCGCCTCATCTGCCAAAATTGCTTTGGTAAATTTAAACAAAGCCATATCCGGGCGTCCCCAAGGGCCATAGACAGTAAAAAAGCGTAAACCAGTAGTAGGTAAATTGTATAAACAACTATAACTGTGCGCCATAATTTCATTCGCACGCTTAGTAGCACCATAGAATGAAACCGGGTGATTAACTGCAACATTTTCTGAAAACGGTAATGCACTGTTCAAACCATACACAGAGCTTGAAGAGGCATAAACTAAATGCTTAACTTTTTGCTGGCGACAGGCTTCCAAAATGTTCAAAAAACCGACCAAATTGCTTTGCACATAAGCATGCGGATTATCAATTGAATACCGCACGCCTGCTTGAGCCGCCAGATGAATAACATAATCAAATTGATGTTGTGCAAACAATGTATCAATTGCAACTCGATCACTAATATCCAATTTTATAAAACTAAAATTAGCCGCATTGGGCGCTGCGGATAATTCGCGTAGACGCGCTTCTTTGAGTGTTACATCATAATAATTATTAAGATTATCAATTCCCACTACAGTTATGTTGGCAGCTAATAAACGTTGCGTAGTGTGAAAACCAATAAAGCCAGCTGCGCCGGTAACCAAAATTTTCATAGCCGACCATCCGTTTGCTGTGCTGGGAATACATGTTTGATGTCATATAAGACATGTGGTGTTTTACCCAACCGACGCACATCTTCTACCGTCATCTCACGAAATTCTCGATGTGCAACTGCTAAAACTATCGCGTCATATTTATTATTTTCTAAATTACGCTGCAGTTCTATATTGTATTCGTCCTTAACCTGCGCAGCATCCACTAACGGATCATACACACTTACTTGTGCGCCATATTCGGCTAATTCATGCACGATATCGATTACGCGGGTATTGCGGCTATCGCGACAGTTTTCTTTGAATGTAAAACCTAAAACTAAAATCTGCGCGCCAGTCACATGAATCTTGCTTAACAACATTTTCTTAATAACTTCGGAGGCGACATATTTTCCCATGTTATCGTTAATACGACGACCTGCTAAAATAACTTCCGGATGATATCCAATCGCTTGCGCTTTATAAGTCAAATAGTACGGATCAACTCCGATACAATGCCCACCAACTAAACCTGGCGTAAAAGGCAGAAAATTCCATTTAGTGCCAGCCGCTTTTAAGACTTCTTCCGTATCAATATTTAATTTATTAAAAATAATGGCTAATTCGTTGATTAAAGCAATATTCAAATCACGCTGTGTATTTTCAATTACCTTTGCAGCTTCGGCAACTTGGATTGAGCTGACCCGATGCGTGCCAGCGCGAATAATGCTTTGATATAACTGATCGACAAAATCCGCAGTCTCAATTGTCGACCCGGAAGTAACTTTGACAATATCAGTTAATTTGCGCTCTTTATCGCCCGGGTTAATTCGTTCCGGACTATAGCCGACAAAAAAGTCTTGATTAAATTTTAAGCCCGAACCAGCGGCTAATAATGGCACACAGATTTCTTCAATTGCACCAGGATAAACAGTAGATTCATAAATCACCGTGTCATCTGCTTTCAATACTGTGCTGAGCATTTTGCTCGCTTGTATCAAGGGGGCAAAATCAGGGTTGCGATGCGTATCGATTGGGGTAGGCACAGTCACAATATAAACATTACATGTACTTAAATCTTCTACGTTAGATGTAAAACTTAAATACTGTGCAGCACTTAATTCTGCTTTGCTAATCTCTAAATTAGTATCTATCTGCTGGCGCAGTGACTGCACGCGCTGGGGATTAATATCAAAGCCTACTGTGGAATTTTTCGCACCAAACGCTACCGCTAAGGGCAAACCCACATATCCCAGACCAATTATTGCGATTTTAGATTCTTGCGGCGTACGTAGCATAAAAATGTCCTACAGTTGGAATACTTAATTAAAACAAAGGGTCAAAAATGCAAGTATACCATATATACCTATGTTAAAACCAAATGCCGCGCACTGGCTAAGCGTATTTGCGCCAAAACAAGTTGCAACTGGATATACTCTGCACCAGTTTTATATTTATCTGTGGGCAAGGGCTGCGGCTCTAGCACCTTGAACAAAGCTTGCAACTGCGCACTATAATCCACTTGTAAATTATTCTCTTGCTGCAGTGCATGCAAAATTTGCTGCATGATTGGCAGTTTTGCTTGCACTACGCTCATCTGTTGCAAAATCCGACGGTATGCTGCATCCACAGCCATGTATGCATCAATTTTTTCGACACTTTGTTGCAGATCTTTATCCTGCAGCAAACAAGTAGCAAATATTATGCGCTGATTCAAAACCAAGCGTTTAAAATGTTGCAAAATCCTCAACCGGCTGGCAGCAAAGCTTAGTTTATGCACTTGCAAATATTCTGCGTTACTTAAGAGTTCAAGACACTTACCTGCAAAATGCGGATTCTGTTTTAACCTGGCTAAAATACATGGCGTATTAATTGGTTTAGCCTCTTGCAGCCAAGCTTGATAGATTGCAGCAACCTTATGCGGATTAGCTGTTCTATTCGTCGCAGTGTCCTGCAGATGCGTCTCGATCTGCACTTTTTTACCATCGACATCAAACCAAATGTAATCAGTACGATTCAGGTGTGGCTCAAATTTGGCTTGATAATACTCATGAAATCTTTTTTGCGCAGTTTGCAAATCATAGGCAAACCAAGCGCTAAACAGCAATTCGTTACGATCAGAAAAATTGTAGTAGACATCAAAACGAAAAATTACATCGCGCGCCCCATCCGGCAAAACACCATGATGATAAGGCATGCGCACATGAATAAATCGATTAACACTTTTATCAATCGCCAATTGTACCTGCCAAGTACCCATACCTAATTTTACTCCCAGCTCAAATTCACAAGGAATATGCTGGGCTATATATTTAGTCCACAAATTTTGGATATCAATAACAAATGGGGTAAACCCTTCGAGCTGCTCAGTGGCTGGAGCTGAACAAGCTCTGATGTTATATTTAGCGCCACCCTGTAAATATTGTTGCATCGCTGTTGGCAAACTTAGCAAAGGTTTAAGCTTGGCCTGGACACTAGATTGAAGAATAATTGCCTGTACTTTTGCACATTCAATATTGATCCGCTGCGCTAAAACCATAAATACCTGATCATTAGCCGCTAAATCTTGCACAAATTTCTGTATCGCTTGGCCAGCAGCAATAACATCTTGCACAACTTGCCCTTGTTCGTTATCAACAGCTGAGTAAAAATTATGATAGGCATTGGCAGCCATGATCCAACTCGGCACATGCGGCAAATTTTCTGGCAAGTTTTGCCTGCAATGTGCGTTCATAAAACCATTTAGCAAGCCGAGCAATTCATATGGATTTGAGTTTTGGCTCAATACCGTGGTTACATACGCGGGCATATGCTGCGACTTCTGCTCTGTCAACAATGCGCGGCCATTAACCTTATCGTGCTTTGATTTATACAATAACCACATACTAAGTTTTAATTTGTTTTGTTGGATATTCGTGGCTGGTAATTGACTATATCTTTGCTGATAATCTAGCTCTTCCAATGGTTCACGAATATATTCAAAATATAAAGCACTAAACTCGCGACTTAAATTATATTGCAAGGCGTCGATTTTCTGCTCCATCTTGCCGAGCATAATACGCCAATCATTGTTTGTAGTTTGGATTAAACAGTTTAGATCTTCACACATTTGGTCTAGTTGTTGCAATAACTGCATATGCTGAGTTTGCAACAAGTTAAACATAGCCTTGAACTGTTGCTGCATTTCTGAGCGTAAGATTACAAATTGATTAACTAATTGACATAAAACTTGTTCCGGCGTGGCATGCGTAGATTCTGCGCGTGATTTGTTTTTGAGCAGTATACTGCCAAGGATCGTACCTAGCGCCAGCGGTATTGCTAACGCATTACACCCTGGGATCGCTAATACTCCAGCATATGTTTTGACTCCATTAATAATCGCATTGCCTACTTGGGATAATAATTGATTTTTAGTAATAGCCCCAATCCCAGCTAAAATTACTCCGAATGATTCACTAAAATTTGCTGGATTAAGATTGCCAGTAGCTAGCTCGCAATAAATCTGGCGCAAACAAATCACGCATAAGCCTGCAATCCCAAGCTCTGACAATTGCTCACATTCAATATCGCGGCCTAATTTGCTTAACATGCCACATACCGCAGCCAACTGTTTGTTTTGTTGCGTGCAGCGTAATAAATCATGATCTGGCTTGGTTAATTTGACTACATCCTGGGCAGAAAATAACATTTGGGTTAGTTCTTGCTCGCTTAAACCTAAAGCTTTGCCACGTGAACGTAGGGTTCGCATACTCATATTACCCACTGACAAATTTAAATTGTGCAAAGCTTGTTCAATGGTCGGTAAGTCTCGCGTTTGCGGCAGAATGATTTGCCCTAACCAATGCAAATCATCAAGAATTAACGATGCACGAGCTAACTGTAAATTATTTAATTCCAGCGCTAAAACATTCACTGCGCGCAGACACAGGTTTATTTTTTGTGAAATGCTAATATCTGCTTGATCGGCAATCACTAAAGCTGGCGTCACTGCATGCAAGATTCGGCCAAATTTACTTAAATGCTGCCAAGCAATTATCTTACCAGTGG